>JAFAPF010000400.1 GCA_019247245.1 Rubrobacter sp.
GCCAAGGCTGGCGCCCGAGAGTTACTCACGCGGCCGCGGCTCGACGACGAAAACGCCATGCAGGCCGCAGCCGAGCGTTTTCGTTCCGCGCTCGACGAGCTAGGCCCAACGTTCGCCAAGCTGGGCCAGATTCTCTCCACGCGTCCAGACCTGCTCCCTCCACCTTTCACGGAGGAGCTGGCGTCCCTACAGGAGCAGGTTACACCTCTCACCGAAGCCGAGGTGGTGTCGGTGATGGAGCAGGAGCTGGGCGTACCTTGGGAGGACGTGTTCGAGAGCATAGATCCCGAACCGCTAGCTGCCGGCACCGTCGCTCAGGTTCATCCGGCGACGCTGGAATCCGGCGAACGGGTCGTAGTGAAGGTCCAACGTCCAACCGCCGAGCAGGATATTCTCCAGGATCTAGGTCTACTTGAGATGTTTGCGCAGAAGGCGGCTGATCGCCCAGCCTTACGGCAAGTGTTCGACATACCGGCAATCGTCGAGCACCTCTCTACCTCTCTCCGCCACGAACTCGACTTCCGCCGTGAGGCCGCCAACAGCAGACGGATGAAAGAGGTGCTCCAGCCTTTTCCACGGCTGGACGTGCCGGCGGTGTACGAGGAGTACTCGACCGCTCGTTTATTGGTGATGCAGGAGATCCGGGGCGTGCCCGTAGAAGAGGCTCCTCTCGGTCCGGCACGGAAGGAGGCCGCTCGTCAGCTCCTTGAGTCGTATTACCACCAGGTGATGGTAGAAGGCTTCTTCCACGCCGATCCGCACCCCGGGAACATGAAGTGGTGGAACGAAAAGATTTACTTGCTCGATCTTGGTATGGCCGGCGAGGTCGAGGCCGAAGTGCGCGAGCTGATGCTCCTGATAATGCTAGCGTTCTCGCAGAAGGATGGGGCGTTCCTCTCGGAGATCATACTCATGTTGTCCGGTAGACATCCTGCCGATCCGATCGACATCGCGGCGTTTCAGGAAGACCAAGAGCGGCTCATCGGACGGTACCGGGACCTCTCGCTCAGGGAGATACGGCTCGGCCCGATGCTCCAAGAAGTGACTGAGATCTCGGTCCGGCATGGTATTCCGGTGCCGGCCTCGCTCACGCTAACGGGCAAAGCTTTCGCTCAGATGCAGTCGGCCGTGGCTGAGCTGGATCCTACCCTGGACCCGTTTTCTGTCGCCGAATCGTTTGTGATGAGGACTACCTTGAAGCGGCTGGCTGGTGATATCGACCCAAAGAAGATCTTCTACGCGAAGCAGAAGGCGTGGGTTCGCTTTGTCCGATTGCTCGAAGGGGTCGAAGGGGTAGTGGGCGCCCGGCCGGGTGGCAGCCTGCCAATGCATATCCAGGACATGGAGCGCTTGGAACAAACGATATCCCAGGCCGGAAAACGAATGTCGATTGCTCTCGGTCTGGGCGGAGCGCTCGTCGCAACGGCGATCGCCGCTAATTCGGAACACGCACCGCGCTGGATGCCCGCTATGATGGGTAGTATAAGCAGCGCGCTCGCAGCTGGGCTACTCGTGAGCCGCTCGCGCCCTAGGCACTAGGCAACTTTGCTCTCTTTTTCTCTTGCCGTTGGTCAGATGCAGCGCTGTATCAGGCAGTAGCTTGCTGCCAGGAGTACAGCATTACTCACTCGGATCAATGTTCTCGATAATGTCCTTCGCGACCGGCCGAATCGTGGGGAGGTCAGTTTCCAACTAGAAGGTTGGAATTCTTCTGACCGGGACGAATGTTGTAACCGACTGGCACAGCACGGAACGTTGTCCTCGGATGCCGCGCGGCATTCCACTTGACGTAGAGATGCGCCGCGAGCGTATCGGCAAAGACGACTCGCTCCCCGGAACGGACGGAAGTATCCTTATGCTTGAGAGCTGCTTGGAAACTCTACCAAGAAGTACCAGACATGATCCAAGTGGTTCTATGGTCTCGCATCGTACCGATCCTTCATCCGTCGGCTCAGCCGCCGTTCGACCATAGAAAGGGTTACGCTCATGGCTGCACCCAATAATGCTCGTTCTAGCATGACAATGAGCCTGTGTGGTCGCGTATCGATGCGCGTACCCATGTGTTTCTCCCATGGGATGAGTGGTGCTTTGCTCCCCAATAGTTGGCTCACTATCGCACGTTCAAGCTGCATTTGGATCGTTATCCTTTCGAGAGAGGGGCATTGCCCTCAGCGTTACGGGCGAGGATAAAGAGCAGGTCGGAAAGACGGTTGACGGTCTTCAAGGCGTCGGGGTGCTCCTTAGCGTAGCCGGCGGTGACGAGGCTGCGCTCTGCACGGCGCACCACCGAACGGGCGACGTCGAGCAGCGCTCCGAGTCTACCCTCTCCAGAGACGACGAACTGGTCGGGAATCTCTGTCCGGCCTCGCCATTCTTCGAGCACTGTCTCTAGGTACTCGATATCGCTTTTTCCAACCACATTGGCTTCGTTGGGCATGGCGACGTCGCCCATCAACCGGTAGAGGAGCCGCTGCAAATTAATCAGCACCTCGGCCATGTCCCCTTCCGACTCGGTGCGGGCGAGGCCTATAAAGGAGCTTGCCTCGTCTACGTTGCCCAAGACGATAATGCGAGCGTCGCTCTTGGACATGCGGCCACCGCCAAGTAGGGTGGTGGTACCGTCGTCACCGCCACCAGTCGAGACGGGTGGGCTTTTCCTGTCTGTCACGCGTGCTCCTCCTTATACATACTACCCTTTCTAGGGCGGTGGTAGAATCGCTTTTCGTGAGGGTGCTGGTGAGATTCCCCTTTAGTCCCGATGGTGCCTTAGGACGGGCAGCTTCCATTGTGGCTGGCCATCCATCTTACCGGATAGAGGACGAAAACGGCGCCGCAAGGGTGGCCGTCGAGCTTGAGCTGCCGGATGAGTGGCGTCCTCTGTACGACATGCGAACGCTTCTACGGGGCGAGGACACGACGGAATACGCGGTGGATGGGGTAGCGCTGAGCGGCGTCGAGCTCTTCGAGGGGCTCGGGTGCTTCTTACGTAAGCAGCGCCGGGGTACTCCTACCCGCGAGTGGTGTACGCCGAAGAAGCTCGCTGGCAAGCAGCTCTTCCCGTGTAAGCAGATCCGCGTCTACGATAACGAGCATGCTACAACGAACTCCTGGTACGCCTTTGGCGAGATGGGTGAGGACGGTGTTTTCAAAGTAGACAAGGAACGGCTTACGGAGCGCGTCCTCTCCGACCTCGGACCTTGCGTGCGGTGTCCTATCCTGGACCTGGACGGAACGGCTGAGATCCTAACTCGTCTTCCCGAAAAGATAGACCCGAACAGGAATCGAGCTTGGTGCTATAAGGGCAGCGGACCTTTGGCGAACTGGAACGTGGCGAAGAATAAGGATGTCGCGGACGCAGACGCCGAACTTTCCGAGCCCAAACAAGGTCTCTTCGAACGCCTCGTGAAGAGCGTGCGGAGCGGAGGTGCTGGTGTGGTGGCGGCGTCGGGGGCGGCCCCAGGTTCGCGGAACGTACCAGCCACCCGCTACGAAGACGTCGGCGGGATGCGTGAGACCATAGCCCTCGTGCGTGAGGCGGTCGAGCTACCGATAACGCACCCGGAGATCTTCAAACGTCTAGGCGTCCGGCCGCACAAGGGGATACTCTTCTATGGACCGCCGGGAACCGGGAAGACGTTGCTCGCGCGGGCCGTGGCTCACGAGAGCGGAGCCCACTTTGTGGCGGTCTCCGGGCCTGAGATCCTCAACAAGTACTGGGGCCAGAGCGAGGCGCGCCTCCGTAACATCTTCGCTGAGGCTCGCGCTAAAGCTCCCGCCATAATCCTCTTCGACGAGATAGACTCCTTTGCCTCCTCGCGCGATATGATGAGCGAGAGCTTCGAAGCGACGCTCGTCTCCCAGCTCCTCTCGCTCATGGACGGGATGAACGCGCTCGGGAGGGTGTGCGTCATCGCCACGACAAACCGTCCGAACGCCTTGGATGTAGCTTTGAGACGACCAGGCCGCTTCGACCACGAGATCAAAATAGGCTTACCCGATGCTGGGGCCCGACTTCACATCCTCAGGATCCACACCAAAGGTATGCCGGTCGCCAAAGATCTGGACCTTGAGCAGGTCGCTGCCCTCACCCGCGACTACTCCGGCGCAGACCTGGAAGCCCTGTGCCGGGAGGCGGCCCTGGCGTGCATGCGGCGTTCGATCAACCTACGCGACTTCGAGAAGAGAATCTCGCCGCACAAGCTAGGTAACCTCTACGTCACCACCTACGACTTCCGCAGCGCCATGAAGCGCGTCGGCCCTAGCGTCGGGCGCTAACCCACTCCTGCCCGCTCAGCCGAACTCGATTAGCTCGCCGTGGCCTCCACTCTCCTACTCTCGCAATTCGGAGGCACGAAAGTAAGTGCCTGTGCCGTTGGCCAGGATGAGATCGTCGCGGTAGTGGTGGCGCTACGCAGCAGCCTATCGCTGCTTTTTCTTACGGCTGGTTTATTCGTCCCAAGCCTCGACATTTACCTGCCGGACCATCTGACCATCGCGCACATCGAGCGTACTCGCAGCGAGAACCCGGATCCCACCGTCCTGGTACTCGCACGCCTCGTGGAACGCTATGCGGTCCTTTAAGGACCTCGTACTCCACACGGTGCGTCATGGCGCGGCTGCAGACATCTTCGAGACGCTCGGCGATAGCCTCCTTGCCACTCAGCACCTCTGGCGAGCTAGGCGTAGCGTTACGGTTGACGGTGAGCAACTCGGCGTCCTCGGCATAGAAGCTAACGAGCGACTCGAAGTTGCTCCGCTCGATCGCCCGGCATAGCCTGGCATATAGCCTCAAAATCGAGCCCACCAGCAGTCTTCTGCTCGGTCACGTTGTCCTCCTCTCTTCGGTGGGATGGATGTTAGATCGCGGCAGTGATCGCAGTCAAACGCTCGATGCGTTCCTCACCCCTTCCTATGTCTTTCCTACGTTACGCTTGTTGCATCAAACCCCAAGTCTAGACATACTAGTGCTCAGCGACAATACGTCTTTTGGCGTATTTCTGAGGACTGGTGATGGAACGGCTGGGTCAGCAGGATCTTGATGTATTCCTCTGGTTTCTACGCGAGATCTATGCTGACCTCGGCCTTGAGAGCTTGGCGGCCCGTATAGTCTCGGCGCTGCCGGCGGTTGTTCCATCGGAGTGGACTTCCTACAACGAGGTCGATCCTCAAAGCCAAAGGGTAAACGTGGTGATGGAACCGCTCCCATCCGACTTTCCTGAGGGTGAACAGATCTTTGAGCGGCACGTGCGCGAGCATCCGCTCGTTCGCCACTGCCAGCGAACTCGCGACGGGCGGGTCGTCAAGATCTCAGACTTCCTTACACAGAGCCAGTTCCACCGGCTCGAGCTGTACAACGAGTTTTTCGAAGGTTAGAGGTAGAACATCAGATGGCGGTCACCCTCTCGGCTCCCGCGCCGCTGGTGATTGGGATCGCCTTTAATCGGAGCGGTAGAGACTTTTCAGAAAGGGATCGTCTCCTCCTCGATCTGCTCCGTCCTCACCTGATACAGGCTTACCACAACGCCAGGTCGTCGACGCAGCTACGACAGGAGTTGGCTCGGCTGAGATGGGCATTGGAAGAGTCGAACCACGGTATGATCTCTCTGTCAGACAAGGATCTTGTGCAGTTCTGCACCGAGTGTGCGCAGCGGTGGTTGTTGGAGTATTTCGAGCGCTCCCGGCGGGCGGACCGTCTGCCCGAAAGCTTGCAGCGCTAGGTCAAACACCAACGCTCGCTTCTGTCGGGAAACGGTAAGGTTCCCCCGGCCCGCGAACCGCTGATCCTCGAACAGACGGGGAAACGCCTCACGGTGCACCTCGTGGAAGATGACCTAGAAGACTCAGAAGACGGTAGTCTCTCGATCTTGCAGGAACAGCCCCTGCGGTTCTCGCCAGGATCGTCGAGCCCCTGGGGCTCACCCGTCGGGAAGCGCAGGTGTTGTTCTGGGTTGCAAGGCAAGACGGACAAGCAGGTGGTCGCGCTTCGCTACGTTAGCCCTCTTACCGTGAAGAAGCACCTAAAGCACGTCTACGAGAAGCTCAGGGTCAAGAGCCGCACCGAGGCCGTGGCCCTGGCGCTAAAGAGCTTCGGCCTTTGCTAGCCCATGATTCGGCTGCGGAGGCAGAAATAGAACACCTTAAGAGCATATAGAAGAGGGCCAGGTTCGGCCGGCCCTCACGATAACGTTGCGGTTGCTCGTACTCTTCGGGTTAGTCCGGGGTTTGCCTACTCGAATAGGTTCTTGACTTTGCCTTTCTTCTCCTTCATGGTGCCGCTGCGCTGGTCCGCCTTGCCTTCGGCCTTCAGTTCCTCGTTGCCGGTTACGGCACCGGCGGCCTCTTTGACGCGGCCCTTCACCTTGTCCGCGGCTCCTCCAGCCCTATCCTCACCACTCGTCTTGGACCTACGTCCCATATTTCCCCTTTCTTTTGCGCCCGCTCCCTGGACAGTTGCTTGTTACTCTCATTATCTACCACCGCGTGAAGATCCTAAACACGTCCTAGTCGGGAGAGGCGACGGCGGGCTCGTTTTCACCTCGCATCAGACGACGGCGTGCGGTCTCCCGACGCCCTACGGTGGGAACGTGCTTGGTAGCTTTGGCATCCCGAAGAGGGGCATGTTGGAGTAGATCACCTCGTAGTTGGCCCGCTCGACGATGTTAGGTCCCGTGCCAGATGCCGACGCTCCCATCCGAGCCTACGAGCTGGTTGAAGCGGCGCCAGGCGGGGAGGTGCGGGTCGTCCTGGTTTCTGGCGAACCTCTCTAGGTCCTCGAACGAGCGCCAGTACTGCACCAATGCTGGTCCTCGCCAGTAGAGAAAGAACTCAGCTCCCAGAAACCCCTTCTCGGGGTGTTGGTAGAGTTCGCGAATCATCGGTCCCATCGCACGCATCGTTGGGATCCACTTCCTGAAGGCAAAGAAACGGTTGATCCGCATCCCAATTATGAACACCACGAGGGGTTCGTCCATCCAGGCGGTGTACCTGCCATTAAGTACCCTAGGCATACACAGATCCTCCCTACTCGGTGCGAGCGTATTGTAATGAAAGATGTTCCTTATACTGCATTACGAAACATAGCTAACACATACCACTTACTGGGCCCCCGTTTCTTCCTCTTGCTGTTTTTCAATTATCAACTTCTAATTACCGAGCGGGTACCAGTAGGACCGGCTTTCCGTACAGTCAATATAATGCACTTGCAGGATGCTCATCTATCAGAGGAGGCAACATGGAGACCACCGGTACGGTCGGGTACGCGGCGATGTTCGAGCAGTTCCACCCGACGGACTTGCTCAGGTGGTGCAAGGTTGCAGAGGAGTCGGGCTTCACCTCCGTGATGGCCTCCGACCACTTCCACCCCTGGACCCCAGAGCAGGGTCAGAGCGCCTTCGTCTGGTCTTGGTTGGGCTCTCTGGGAGCCACGACGTCTTTACGCTTCGGTACCGGCGTGACACCGCCGGGCTTTCGCTACCATCCGGCGATCATCGCCCAGGGGGCGGCCACCCTGGAAGCTATGTACCCTGGGCGCTTCTGGCTCGGTCTCGGGGCCGGTGAGGCCTTGAACGAGCACATAGTAGGCACCTACTGGCCTGAGGCGCCGACCCGGCTTCGTATACTCATGGAGGCGATAGAGGTCATCCGCATGCTGTTCACCGGTAAGAGCGTCAAATATTCGGGAGAGCACATAAAGCTTGAGAGCGCGAGGCTGTATACGTTGCCGGAAAAGCCGCCGCCAATGTACGTAGCGACGGCTGGCCCCGTCATGAGCAAACGCACCGGGCGGGTGTGCGATGGGATCATCACCGTGGGCGCTACCGATGAGAAGATAAGAATGCTCATGGAGAGGTTCGAGGAGGGGGCGCGGCAGGAGGACAAGGACCCCACGAAGATGCCGCGCCTAATACAGTTGCACGTCTCCTACGCCGATGGTCAGCAGGAGGCCGAGGAGCAAGCTCTCAGGGACTGGCCCAACGGTGGCATGCCCTTCCCCAAGTCCGACATTCGCAGCCCCGAGGACTTCGCGGCGATGGCCAGGATCGTGCGCATCGAGAACTTCAAGAATCGCGTCTTAATGTCCGATGACCTCGACGAACACCTCGAGCACATACAGCACTACGTGGACTTAGGATTCGATGAGGTCTACGTTCACAATGTTGGGCGCAACCAGGAGGAGTTCATAAAGGGCTATGGGGAGCGTGTGATCCCGAAGCTCCAGTGGCCTAAGGAGGCCTGAGGGTATGGATTCGGACAAGCTGCTAGAACGGCACAGGGCGGCGCTGCCCGGGTGGATGCCGCTCTACTATGAGCGCCCCATGGAGCTAGTACGCGGCGAAGGAGTCAAGGTCTGGGACTCTCAGGGAAACGAGTATCTGGACTTCTTCGGTGGCATCGTCACCACCGTAAGCGGACACGCAATACCAGAGATAACCGAGGCCATAAAATCTCAGGTGGACAGGATCGTTCACTCCTCCACGCTCTACCTCATAGAGGACCAGGTCAGGCTCGCGGAGAAGCTCATCGAACTCGCTCCCATCTCGGGCGATAAGAAGATATTCTTCACCGTAAGCGGGACCGAGGCGAACGAGGCCGCACTACTCTTCGCAACGAGGTACCGAGGATCGGGCGAGGTCGTAGCCCTCCGATCCTCCTACCACGGCCGCTCCTTCGCGACGATGGGTGTCACTGGCCAGAGCATTTGGAGCCCAACGAGCCGTACGGCGCTGGACGTGAGGTACCTGGTGAACCCCTACCGTTATCGTTGCCCCTTCTGCAAAGGTGCGCCCGAGTGTAACCTGCTTTGCGCCGATGACTTGAGGAGCCTTATCGAGGCGGAAACTACAGGACACATCGCGGCGTTCATCGCAGAGCCGATACAAGGTGTTGGCGGATTTATCGAGGCGCCACCGGGCTACTTCGAGCGGATAAAGGAGATCCTAGACGGAGTGGGCGCTCTGCTCATCGTCGACGAGGTGCAGACCGCCTTCGGGCGTACCGGCAGCCACTTCTGGGGGATCGAGGCCTTCGACGTCGAGCCGGATCTGATAACTTTGGCCAAGGGCTTGGGGAACGGGCTGACCATCGGTGCTGTGATGGGGAGGACGGAGGTAATGGAGTCGATCTCCCCTAACCTTCACCTCTCGACCTTTGGCGGTAACCACGTCTCGACCGCAGGGGCTTTAGCCAATCTTGAGTACATACTCAACAACGACCTGCAAAGAAACGCCGCCGAGGTAGGAGGCTACCTCAAAGATCGCCTACTTAAGATGGGCTCCGAGCACTCGATTATCGGTGAGGTGAGGGGACGGGGCCTGATGCTCGGCATGGAGTTCGTTGGACCTGCTGGTGACCCAGATCCCGGGATGGCGGCCCTCTTCCTCGAGGCGTGCAGGGCGCGAGGTGTGCTTGTCGGTAAGGGTAGTCTCAAAGGTAATACTATCCGTATCTCACCGCCGCTTATCGTTACACGCGAGGCCGCCAAAGAAGCAGCGGACGTCTTTGAGGAGACGATGGCCGAGATTGGTACGAGGGAGAAGTTGTGAGCGAGCAAGCCGGTCTCCCCGTAGTAGTGGAGGGTGCGAACGGATACCCCCGGCCGCTTGGCCAGCTCGTCCACTTTCCAGCGGTGAGTAGCACGGGGTTTGCTACTTTCTGCTGGGGTAGGGTATACACAACTGAATACTACAACCTCACGTTACGTTAGGATCAAGGAGGTTTTTATCGAAACGGGAAAATCCCGTAGAGGACGACGCTACACTTGAAGAAAAGAGGATACTCTCATCTAGTGCCTGTCGAGCTTGCGGGCAATCTCGTTTACGCCGATACGGTAGCAGATGGAGCGGCCGTGCGGACAGGTGGCGGGGAGCCGGCTGGTGAGCCAGCTTCGTATAAGCTCCTCCATCTCGGAATGCGAGAGCTTATCACCAAGTCTCACAGATGAGTGGCAGGCGATGGTGGCGAGAATGCGCTCTTCGCGGCGCCGTCCTGGCTCGATGCCTTTGGCGGCGGCGAGCGCTTCTTTGAAGGCGCCCGCAATATCTCGGTCGGCTAGAGTCGAGATGATAGCGGTGAGCCTGAAGGCGTTCGGCCCAAAGGGCTCGGCTTCGAAGCCATACACGGCGAGCTCTTCCAGGTGTTCGGTTGCCGCGGCCGCTTCTCCGGGCGAGAGTTCTACAACTTCCGGCACGAGAAGGGCCTGTGTGGTGGCCAAGGGTGATCCTTCCTCGGCGTCGGTCAGCCTATCTAGAATAGCCCGCTCGTGGGCGACGTGCTGGTCCACGATCCACAGAGAACCTGGGTCCTCAGCTAGGATGTAGCCCGCCGCGAGCTGTCCGATGACCCGCAGATCCCGCAGCGAGGGTAAGGCTCCGCGCTCTGGCAGCTTTGGCCCATCGAACTGCTCCTGCAGGGTTGCTTCGGAGAGCGGCTTTGAAGCTTCGACGAGGCGTTCTCGTACTTCGCGCAGATCCCGCGCAGGTGGGGAATAGGCGGCCCGGCTCTCCGCCACGGAGTCATGCGTGAGAGCGGGGATAGAAAAGCTGTCTTGGGCGTGAGGGCGTTCCGTCGGGCGCGGGGTAGAGGCCGGCGACGGGGGGCGCCATTCTATAGCCTCGCGAATCGCGGCAGCGACGGAGGAGCGGGCGGCTCGCTCCTCTGAGAAGCGGACGATCTGTTTGGTCGGGTGTACGTTCACGTCTACTCTATGGGGATCAACCTCGATCTGGAGCGCCACTGGCGGGTAGCGGCCTGTCGGGAGAGTAGCGCGATAGGCGTCGTCGATGCCACGCAACAAGCTCTCGGCTCGTACCCAGCGGCCATTCACCGCTACCGTCTGGCCCGCACGGCTTCCCTCGGTCAAGCTCGGGAGTGCGGCGTACCCAGAGAGTTTGAAAGCTCCGGACTCGTACTCTACCTGACGCAACGCGCGGGCCTTGGCGACGCCATGCACCTGAGCGAGACGCTCGAGCAGGTCCTGTGCGGCGGGCAGCGAGAGGTGGTCACGGCCCTTCTCGGCGAGTCGAAAGGAGACCAAAGGGTGGGCTACAGCTAGGTGAGTAAGCACCTCCAGGATCGCTGCGCGCTCGGCTCTAGCTCCCTTGAGAAACGCCCTGCGCGCGGGGACGTTGTAGAAAAGCCTATCGACGAGGATGGTGGTGCCTTTCGGGTGCGAGGTGGGAGAGACCTCGGTAGATTCTCCGCCATCTACTACCACCTTCGTCCCTGCGCCCTCGCCGGTCGAAGTGGTCAGGCAAAAAGCCGATACACTCGCTATCGAGGCCAGGGCCTCGCCACGAAAGCCTAGGGTGATCACGGCTTCAAGGTCCGAGATGGCCCGGATCTTGTTGGTCGCGTGCCGAAGAACCGATACGGGAGCGTCCTCTGAAGACATACCTGAGCCGTCGTCTCGTACTAAGATGTGCGACGTGCCCCCGTCGCCTAGCTCCACCTCTATTCTGGTCGCTCCAGCATCCAGAGAGTTCTCGACCAGCTCCTTGACTACGGAGGCCGGCCGCTCCACGACCTCGCCGGCCGCCACTTGTTGGGCGACTTTAGGATCTAAGACGCGTATACTCACGGAGCTCGAGTTTCCCAGAGGATCATAGTTGATAAGAATTTTACACGGCGGAGCGGCTTTTCCCACGGCTTTCCGGAAGGCTCCTAAAAATGGCCCTTCCGAAGTGTACAATCCGTGCCTATGTCGAGGGACGGCGTATGACGGATAATGGCAAGTCTTCAAGATCTCCGAAAGACGAATTACCTTTCGGAGATGTCAGCAAGCTCGTCGAGCTCTTGGCCAGGAGCGGGGTTGGCGAGATCCGGGTCAAGCAAGGGGAGCTGGAGATCACCGTGAAGGCCAAGACCGAGGCCCTCGCAGGAACTCCTATCGAGCCCACCACTGTATTACAGACCACATCGCGGGCTGAGGCCGAACACGAGGCGGACGGCTCGACGGAGCGGGACGCGGGCCTATACGTGGTGCGTTCGCCCGTAGTGGGGACGTTCTACCGGACGCCGGCGCCGGACGAGAAGCCCTATGTCGAGGTGGGGGATCACGTTAGGGCAGGACAAACATTGTGCATCGTCGAGGCGATGAAGCTGATGAATGAGATCCCTGCAGATGTTTCGGGGGAGCTGGTCGAGATTCTGGTCGAGAACGCGCGCGGCGTGGAATACGATCAGCCGCTCTTCCACATCCGGCCTGAGGTTTAGGCTCTGTGGGGTCTTCTGTGATCGGCAAGGTCCTTGTCGCGAACCGGGGCGAGGTTGCTCTTCGCGTCATCCGCACCTGCCGCGAGCTGGGTATAAGGAGCGTAGCGGTCTACTCGACGGCTGATGCAGATTCTCTGCACCGCCTTCTGGCCGACGAGGCGATCTGTATAGGCTCGGCGCAACCCTCGGGGAGCTATCTACGCATACCCGCCATCATATCTGCCGCCGAGCTCACGGGCGCCGATGCCATCCACCCTGGTTATGGCTTTCTTGCAGAGAACGCCCGCTTCGCGGAGATCTGCGAAGCCTGCAATATAAAGTTTGTTGGCCCCTCGTCTGGAACAATAGCTCGTATGGGCGACAAGGCCAAGGCGCGAAGGGTGGCCGCGGCTGCCGGTGTCCCCGTTACCCCTGGCAGCGATGGCGTATGCCCAAGCGCTGTCGAGGTCAAACGTATAGGAAGCGAAATTGGCTACCCGCTGGTCATAAAAGCAAACGCTGGGGGTGGGGGGAAGGTATACGCGTGGTTCGCACTGAAGGTGAGGTCGAACCCGCCTTCGCTGCGGCCAGCCGAGAAGCTGGGGCGAGTTTCGGTGACGGCTCCGTGTACGTCGAGTGCTATTTGGAGAAGCTTAGGCACATCGAGATGCAGGTTCTAGCTGACGGGCGCGGGAAAACGGTAACCTTCCCTGAAAGGGACTGCTCCGTCCAGCGCCGCTACCAGAAGCTCCTTGAGGAGTCCCCCGCTCCGCGCCTATCCCAGAAGGCACGCGAGGGAATGAAAGCGGCCGCGGTAGCCCTCGTCGATGCTTTAGGCTACAAAGGCGCGGGGACGGTCGAGTTTGTGTACGTAGAGAACGAGTTCTTCTTTACCGAGATGAACACTCGGCTGCAGGTTGAGCACCCCGTTACCGAGATGGTGACGGGTATGGATCTGGTCGCCGAGCAGTTCAGGGTCGCTTCTGGGGAGGGGCTCTCCGTTTCGGGTGACGTGCCCTCTCAGGGCCATGCAATAGAGTTCAGGATCAACGCCGAAGACCCCCAGCGTAACTTCTTGCCCCAGACAGGGCTGGTGGAGTTCTACAACCCGCCCGGTGGTCCCGGCGTGAGGGTAGACTCGCATCTCTACGCTGGCTTCAAGGTCGTACCGTACTATGACTCACTGCTCGCTAAGCTCATCGTCTACGCCAAAGATAGAGGGGCCGCTCTCAGACGCGGCGCGCGAGCTTTGGACGAGTTCGCCATCGCGGGCCTGGAGACCACGCTGCCGCTGCATCTCGCGATCCTGGAAGATGAGGCGTTCCGGCGGGGCGGGGTCTCGACGGCTTTTCTCGCCGAGCGCGAGCTCAAGAACGACGGAAAACGGTTTCTGCGGCTCGTCGCAGCCGATCAGCGGGCTCCCACTTCGTAGAAGAAGGCTCCTCCTTAGGAGGCGGGTTCGGGTCCGTACCTTTCTCGTCCATCCGCTTTGTCCATAGCTCGTGCACGAGTACGTAGAGTGCCGCGACCAGGGGGATAGCGAGCAAGATGCCGATGAACTCGAAGAGGGTGCCCATGATCATGATCGCGAAGATTATGAGTGCCGGGTGCAGAGAGACCGCCTGGCTCATCACCAGCGGATGGATCACGTGCGATTCGATAGACTGTATGGCGAGGTACAAGAGGACCACCCACAGAGCCTTTATAGGATCATCTACGAAGGTAAGCAGGACCGGCGGGATTACGGATATAAATGGTCCAAGGATCGGTATGAAGGTCAGCAAGCCACTCAAGATTCCCAATAGAAGCGCGAAAGGTATGCCGATCGCGAACCAGGTTACGGTAAAGAGCGAGCCAATAATCGCCGTGTATGCTAGCTGCCCCAATAACCACCTCTGGACGGACTTGTATATCTCGCTGAGGATCTCCCGCACCTGCTGCCGCCGACCGGCTGGGAAAAGAGCAACGAAGCCAGTAATCAGCGGTGTCGGCCGCGCGACGATGTAGGCGGCGGTGATTAAGACTATTGCCCCCATAGAAAGGATGTTGGTCACGCCCGTGTCCACACCTACGGCCGTCGAAACCATGTTGCCCGAGAGGTAGTTCCGCGCTGAGTCCCAGAGTTCTTGCGCCTCCGGTCGGAGATCAACGTTTAAGCCCAAAGCACTCTCTAACTCGCCAGCGAGTTCCTGTGTGCTCTCCAGGAGCCTTGGTAACGCTGCTACCAGCTGTCGGGTTTGCTCCGCCACCATCGGAGCCAGCGTTAGCACCGCCAGCATAAAAACGAGCGCGAGGCTGCTGAGGACGATCAGCGTCGCCCAACCGCGTTTCAGGCCCTTACGGACGAGGTAATCAACCGGGGCGCTAATGATAATCGAGAAAAGCAGGGTTAGCAAAAAGACCAGGACGATTTCTAATCCGGCCTGGTACAGGAAGTACAGAGCGAGCAGTATCGCGAAGACCAGTCCTACTCCGATATATAAAATCGCTCTTCCCTCGTGCGCTCCACGAAAGCCTACCCACTCGTTCGCAATAGCGCGTTTATACCAGGCGAGGCACCCGAAGAAGCCATCGAAACAGCCACCGCCGTAAGTAAATGGTATCTTTAGCATCCGGGAGTGTTTTCACGAGTCGTTCGAAATGGAGGATTTTAACGCGGATGGGTGCTCGAGAGGCAGGTGTTGAACAGAAGAGGCTCCTTTTAGGTGGTATGGCCCGTTGGTGGGGCGTGGACTTCTTCGGACCTAACTACATGAGCTCCGCAGAGCGCCGGAACGATAAGATCTACGTTTGGATTGACCCTTTTAATATGTGGCGTCCGACGGATACTTTGGGGCACGTTTTAGAATGGCCTATCTTACGTTCGATCTTATTCTGGGCTCGCTTTCTCATACTGTTGGCGGGCTCTCTTCGGGCTCTGATCTCCTTCGTGGCTATCATGGCCGCTCTCTGGGTCTTCGTGAGCCTCATGGAGGTGGGGACGGAGTCTATCGGCGGCCCCTTAGGTGACTTGCTCGCTTTCTTTGCTGCCTTTCCTATCCTGCCGGCTCTCCTCCCTTTTTTCATCGCCATGAAGTTCACTCCTATCGGCCGCTACCATGGCGCCGAGCATAAGGCTGTGGCTGCCTACGAAAAATACGGCGAAGTATCCCTTGAAGGCGCGAAGGATATGAGCCGCATCCACCCTCGCTGTGGCACCAACATTCTTATCTACATCATCCTTGTCGCCTTCCTCGACCCGCTTGTCGACTGGGCACCCTTCGCCGTTCTACAGTTCGTACTCATAAGCGAAGCATGGTTCGCCTTCGGCAAAACGCGCGTTTCTATCCTCGTTGGCAACTTCCTCCAGAGATACTTCACCACCTCCGAACCCCGCCAAAAGGAACTCGAGGTTGCCGTCGAGTCGCTCAAAGAGCTTTTGCGTGCCGAAGCTGGCGAACGTGGCGCCGACAAGGAGCCAGTCCTCATTCCCGCTCGTTATTAGCCGCCGGCTCTCCTCCACAATTGATTTTTGTTCTCAGTTTCTTTCCTTGTTGTAGGTGACATGTAAGTATCTCATTGAGGTTCAAGCGCTAGGGCTGGGTGACAATGTAGGCGATAGCCACTGCTATATTCTCACTCTCACGTTGTGATCCAGATCGTCGAGAAGATTGCTTAACTTCTCCCCAGCTTCTTCGTCAGTAACATAGTTCGGGAGCTCGGTCTCGACTACCCCTTGCTCAGCCCCGTCGTCCGGATGTTGTACTCCAGAAGCTCCTGCCTAGGGCCTCAGGGTCGGCGTTCACACAACAAACTTCGTTCCCAAGTAGACTACGAGGGCCGACTGGATCCCGCGTCCAGCCAGGCTGCTTATATGATAACGGGATGCCGC
>JAFAPF010000481.1 GCA_019247245.1 Rubrobacter sp.
CCGGGAACAGCAAGAACGTGGTGGAGTATCACGAGTATCTTCGGTCCTCTATCCCAACCCCTGAATTCCGAGTCAAGCCAGGCATAGTGCTCCCGGCCTACCTCACCCTCGTCGAGGTTCGGCTTGGTTGAGTCGAGCACCACAACCTTGGCCTCCCCTTCCGGCACTTCGATGGTGATAATCGTCGCGTGCATCCCGAAAAACTTCTCGAAGTGTCGATAGCCAACGTTCCTGGCGTCATGGTTGCCCATAGCTACGACCCTGTTCGGGCACTCTATGCGATCGAGGTATCCCTTAGCCTCTTCGAACTCCCACCGATAGCCCTCCATGGTAAGGTCGCTGGCTACGATGACGAGGTTCGGCGAGAGTACATTGGTCTCCTCGATCGCGGATGATAGGAGGTCGGGCTTGCAGAGGCTCGACCCCACATGGATATCCGACATCTGCACTATCCTCATGCCGTAAACCCCCTTATGCTCCCTACGAAGGCAGAAGTAACGACCCTAGTCGGCAGCTACCGCTGCGAGACCCTCCCAGCAGATGAGTGGAGGTTGGCCGCTCATCTGCGACTCCAGTTCCTCATTCTCAGAAGGGAGGCTATCGACGAAAGCTTCCTCGCCAAAAGATGTATTGTTCCCCATAATATCGCTCTCGGAGATCATAGTCTCGTCAAGTGTTATCGTACACGCAAGGACCTGTGGCTCCAGGCACCTCCTCCCCGAGGCGCCGTTCATCAAAGAGTCCTCTCCGATCCGGTCGTTATCCGCGGTAGCGTCGATCGTGGTGGCTTCTTAGCCGAAGGCCGGGTAGTCTACTATCGTACTACCTACGTGGGTACGATTAGCAGCATAAACCATGGCAACGTAGAGCTGCACCCGGACAACATATACCTCCGTCCGCGGTTACCTTCACCTTTAGTTCGCCGTTAAGGGTACTACGAATGAGTACACCTTACGGGGGGTGACGTTAAGCACGTTTTAGGCTTTATCTCCTCGTGGCCGCGCGACTTGAACAAGCTCCAGAGCTTACCCTCCAGGAGTCGTTACCTTGTCGAGATACACGAAAGCGCTTTACAAGCCTACAAAACTACTGGTTATCCCAGCAGGATAAACGGCGCAACAATATGTTATCATGCGTGCTAACGAAACAAATTTTCAAGAATATTCGCACGATAGGCAGGAGGGGGCTTGTCTTATACAGTCGACGAGGTTAGTGAACTACTGGATGTTCCACGTCCCACCCTCTACCGCTACTTAAAAGAATACTCTATACCTCACGTACGACGTTCAGGAAAGATATACGTCCCGGACGAATCCTTTAATCGGATCAAAGAGGTCAGGGAGCTACACAAGGAGGGGCTGGGTACCGAATCGGTCCGGAGGCGGCTGCAAGGAGAGAGAAGCGATCTTGACGGTGTACTAGTGCAGCAGTTAGAGCGGATCTCGGGAACGTTAGAAAACTTGCAAGTGCACCTGAAACCGGCAAATGGTGAGTCTTTTGCTCAAACCTTACAGGCTATCTCAGTACAACAAAACGTACTGATCTCAGCAGTATTTGACCTGACCGAGATGCTCGAGGGCCTTGTGGGGACGAAAGGACGAAGCAGAAAAGCATGGCCCTTAGAAGCCCCGGACGCAGAAATGCAGAGGCAGGAAACCTTCTTCGAAGAAGAACCTGATGGACATTACGAGAAAGCAGAGAAAGGTGCGGCGGTGCACGAGTCGCACATCGAGTCCATCCCCGAATCGATGGTACTTTCTACCACTCCGGGCAGGCGCAGGAAATTCGGTTACTTTGCCAGGCGACGCCAACGCAGTGCGCTAGTGGTCTTGCTCATAATCCTAACCAGCACCGCCCTGACGGCCGCTGTCGCCCAGGACAGCAAGAAGAGCTCAGAAGAAGTCCCCCAGGAGAAGGTCTCTGCTTCCTCTCAAGAAGCTACAACGTCTATCCGTCCCCAGGAGGCCAAAGTTGGGAACCATGATGCCGTTCCGTTGTATTCTCCGGCACATGACGAGGAAAGGCTTGCGGCGTATGACGAAGAGGGTAACGAAGAACTGGTTCCGGAAGCTATGCCGGAACCAGTTCTTCAGGAGAATCCATGGCTTCCTCCAACCCCTGATGGTGAGGCTCTGCCTTAATCTGTTCTGCCTTCTAGGAACTCTCTAGCTCCACGTAGTTGCAGCTGCACGGACTCGTGAGCCGTAGATCCGGCAGACCGTTTGTTTGCAACGCTGCCTTCAGGCGTGAGCAGGTCTCGCGGGAGCTCGGCGAGCACCGGGTGTGTAGCAGCGAGTTCTTCGGCGGGCATCTCTTCCAAGGAGACCCCCACCTCCTCGCACCGTCGAACGAGCTGTCCTACCACCCGGTGTGCCTCCCGGAAGGGGACTCCCCGCGTCGACAGAAAATCCGCAAGTTCGGTTGCCAGCACGAAGCCGTTGGCTGCCTCCCGCATGCGGGCTCCGTCGAAGTAAGCCGTGCCCAGCATCTCGGGCAACACCGCGAGCATGGCGAGCAACGAATCTACCGAGTCGAAGAGGGGCTCTTTGTCCTCCTGGAGATCCTTCGAATAGCCTAAAGGAAGACCTTTGAGTGTGATGAGCAAGGCGTTCAAATTGCCGATGAGGCGCCCGGCTTTGCCTCGCATCAGCTCGTAGGCATCAGGG
>JAFAPF010000493.1 GCA_019247245.1 Rubrobacter sp.
CAACATGGACCATCTCCCAGGTAACCAATAAGCAGAAGCACCGAAAAGCCCTCACCAAGGAAGAGATAAAGGCCAAGCAAGATGCGTAGACCGCCAGGCTTGGCCGAACCTTTATCCAGGATGCCAACGAAGCAAATGCCTTCTCAAAGCTCTCCCACTATGAGAGCGCTATAGAGCGGAGCCTCTTCAAGGCTCTGCACGAGCTCTAATGCCTTCGAGCGGCCTTGACGAGAGCAATGTCCCGCCGCCCGTGCTTGTAGACGTGATGTATCCAGGGTCTCGAGGGAGGGCCTCTAAAGACAAAATGGCTTTGTCTCGCAAAAATTTAATAGAGACGTACCAGACGTCGAACCCTCCCTGAGCATGGTGTCCTTGCCAAGATGGGAACGAAAGGCCCCTTGATGAAGGAGACGTGTTACACCGAGTCATTCTGGGCTTCATTGCTGTTATAGCGTTGTTCTTCTCTGTGTCAACTAAGAAGGCAGTGCTCCACTTCGAATGCCCAAATATGTCTGCAATCACTGATGGATGAGAGGTGTCAAGACATCGGTTCGGCCGGTAGCGCAACGCTCTTTGCGCAAGCAGGACGGTAGCCGCGCAATAGGAAGAAGAGGCCCACGAGGACGACGGCGGCGCCCAGGAGGGTCGCCAAGCCAGGTTGTTCGGAGAGGATCAGCCATGCCAGCAGAGTAGAGACTACTGGCTCGGCGAGGATCGTTCCCGATTGATAGAGGCATCAACGTAGTGTAAGGCCCAGTTGAGGACGGTGTGGCCCAGGATCTGGGGCCCAAGCGTCACCGCCCACAGCCAGAACCATGTCTCACCCGAATATCCCGACAAAGACACGCCTCCGTACAGCGCAACCGGCATTAGGGTTATAGCGGCCGAGGCGTAGAACACGATCAAGTACGGCAAAATGCCCACGCCGGCGGTGCGTAAGGAGCGGCCGATAAGTACGTAAGCAGCCACGGCGGACGCGCCGAACACCGCGAGCGCGTTTCCGAAGAAAGTTGCAGACCCTACCGATCCATTCGAGGCGATCACCACCGTCCCGGCGAACGCGGCTAGGATCCCGAAGAAAGACAAGGGTGAGGTACGCTCTCCGAAGACCAGGTACGCGAGGATCGCCACGAAGACTGGTTGGGTACATACCAGGACCACGCTCACTGCAACGCTCGTATAGTCGAGTGAAGAAATCCAAAACCCGAAATGCGCCCCTAAAGCAATCCCGGAGGCTACCCCGATCCGGAGAACCCACCCTTGGGGAACGTATCTCTCGCCGGTATAGAGCGACGGGCAAGAGAACCAGAGCGCCCAAAGCGTTACGCCAGATGGCGACCGCAAGCGCGGGAGCATCTGACAGTCGGATAAAGATCGCCGCCGCTGAGACAGCTAGCACGCCAACGACTACGGCCGAAAGCGCGAGCCCGCTCTGCGCCTTAGCCTGTACCAAACAACCGCCCCTATCTCCCTCAAGAGCTGCTCCCGGCGTAGCCTGGGCTTACGCCACATCGGGCTGCTATACACCGGAGAGGCCGATACCGGCACCCCCTCTGCCCGGAACGCTCCGACCGCACGCACGCAATGCAGAGGGTCTGTAACGACTACCACGCTGCGTATTCCCCTCCTCCTGGCTATCGCCGCCACCAGCCACGCCGACTCCCGTGTATTCCGCGCCTGCCCTTCTAGCAGGATGGCCTCTTCGGGTACGCCTGCCTTCTGCAGCATACCTGCCGCTACCTCCGCCTCGCTCGGCGGGTGCTCTCCGACGCCGCCGGTCGGTATCAGCAGCCTGACCTCCCTTTCGGCGTAGAGCCGGGCCGCGTGCCAGACCCGCGCCTTAAGCGTCGCGCTCGGCTTCCCTTCGGATAACACCTGAGCTCCTAGTATCACCGCCGCCTCGCCTTCAGCAGGAGTGCCGCCTTCCAGGAGCACCGATCCGCCGCGGTACAGCCGCACGAGCGCCCGCAGTTCTCCGAGGAGGGAGTCGGGCACGGTAGGTAGAGTAATAACCGTTCTCATCCGCTTTCGTGAGGTAGTACGTCTTTGCGGAGCACAGCCTGCGCCCAGGCGAGATCCTCAGGTGAATTGATGTTCGCGAGCAACAGCTCCGGCTCGCCGAAGTACCGTAACTCATCTTCTCTGACGTAGCGCATCCCCGGCAAGCCTTCCAGCAGCTCGCGCACGGCTCGCACGCCCGCGTCGAGAGCCCCGCTAACCGCGGGCTGTATCTCCCGTGCGTACGCGGCACACAAAGGGTGCGGCGTGCCTCCGAAACAGGGCACGACGGCCGAGACGTGAGTGCAGAGGAGACCGAGCAGGTGTCCTACCAAGTCGCCCGCAAGGAACGGCATATCGCCCGCCGCAACGAAGACGGACCGGTATCGTGCGGCGAGAAGCGCGGCTTCGATACCGGCGAGCGGTCCCTCATCCGGCCGCAAGTCAGAAATGATGCGCGCTCTAACGGGCGCGTACTCTCTAGCGCCGACCACGAGAATCTCTCTACAGTGGGGTGCCAGGGCCTCGTGAACCCGGTCGAGAAGGCTAGTCTTTCCGACCACCAGCGGAAGCTTGTCCCGATCCATCCGTCGGCTTCTCCCACCAGCTAGAATCACGCCGGTGCAGTTTGAGGGCCTGTCATAGGTAGTGTTCAGGAGCCGAACTGAAGGGTTCGTCCGCCCCTCAACTCGCCTATGCGGCTCCTGAGGATTTGGATCCTTCGTTGCTGCGAGGCGGCGTGGGAGTAGTAGCTCAGGCGTTTGGTGAAGGCAAGATTCACCGCGGCCTCGTGTATCTTGTGAGCACGGCGCCATTCGTTAATACGGCCCGTGAAGAGCAGGCCCAGGTAGTAGAAACTTCGGGCGAAGTAAGTCGGAAGGATCGCGTACTCGCGGGCGCTGATCGTACCCCTCGCTACCTCATCAAACAGCTCCTTGCGGATGGTCCAACGCTCGATGGCGAGCCAAATCACGATAACGATAAGATACAATAGGAGCACAAAGAATTCTTCGAGGTATGCCAAAGGTCCGTAAACCGTCCCCACGAAGTTAAAGGTGGCGTGCAGCCCAATCGCGCCCATGAGCCCCAAGAGCGGCAAAAGGACCTTCAATATCCTCCAGCGTACCCAGGGGATCAGGCCGATCCCGATCCCCGTGAGCGAGGTGAACGCCGCATGCGCGAAGCCCCCGAAGATGCGCCGGACGAGGAAAGTCTCCTCTCCGAACTGGGCATAGTAGAGGAGATCCTCCGCGATCGAGAACCCGAACGCTACCGCCGAACCGTACACGATGCCATCCATTACACCCGAGAACTCGAGTTCGCCCCGCCGCAAGGACACCACCGAGGCCACCGCGAACGCAAGCAGGAGCGCAAGACCCTTAGCGCACTCCTCGACCACAGGCGCTACGAAGATCGCCGTGAGAACGTCCGCCTTTTGGACGCCAACCACCACGCTCAAAGCGAAGTCGAGCAGCGTGTTGAAGAAGAGTGAGACCACGACCGCCACCGAGAACCCCCAGACAAAGACCGGGATCACATACTTGAACTCCTCCCGCTCGTAGAGGTCTATCGCCCGGATGAATAGCAAGTACACCACCGCTTGCAAGATCGCACCCCCCACCAGCGAAACACTCAAACCCCCGCTACCGCCTTCCTAAAGCGTTCCTTTGCGCACGAGCGCGATTATACCCGTCTGAGTAGAGGTGATACCCCCCGCGGGTTGATAGTAAAATACTCTGTACCAAACACGAGGGAGGGGTTGGTGGACAGACCAGAACAAGACAGAAATGCTATCCTCGGCGCGCTCGTCAACCTCAGCCACGGCGTGTATGTGCTCGGCACGAGAAGGGGCCGCGAGATGACCGCCATGACCGCCTCGCGGGTGGCCCAGGTCTCCGAACGGCCGCCCTGCGTCGCTGTCTCCGTGCGAGACGATCGCTACACGCACGACGTCATCCTGGAGAGCGCCACCTTCTCTTTGAGCATCCTGCGCGACGACCAGGTGGATGTCGCCATCCACTTCGCCGAGACCAGTGGCGAGTTTTATGACAAGCTCCATGGCATCCCTTACGGCCAGTCACCTAACGGCTCCCCCATTCTGCTCGACTGTCTGGCCTACTTGGACTGCAGGGTTCTCGACACCGCACGGGCGAGCGAGCACACCGTCTTTATCGGCGAGGTCACCGCCGGAGAATCTTACGGCCTCAGCTACCCTCTACTCTACGACCCGTCTGAGTACGAAGGGGTACTGATCTAGTGCCAAGAGTAGCAGAAGAGCGTCTGAAGGATCTCGGCTACCAGCTACCTACGGTTCCTTCCCGCAGGCTCCTACGTACCTGCAACCCGCGCCGACACCCTATTGTTCACGTCCGGACAGCTCCCTTTTAAAGATGGACGGCTACTGTACACAGGCAAGGTCGGCACGGACCTCTCCGTAGAAGAGGCAAAAGAGGCCGCCCAACTCTGTGTCCTTAATGCCCTTGACGGCGGCAAAGCCGAGGTCGGAACACTGAAGAACGCGCACCGTATCGCAAGGGTCACTGGTTACGTTGCCTCCGCCGGCTTTAACGGCTAACCTGAGGTGATGAACGGCGCCTCTGACCTTTTGGGCAAACTTTTTGACGAGAGGGGAGTACACGCCCGCACCGCCGTCGGTGTCGCCGAGCTCCCTCTCGTGCCCCCGTCGAAGTCGAACTCATTATAGACCTGGCCGGCCCGCAACGGTAGCGACCTACTCCGACAGCATTCTCTAAAACTGCGGTTCAAGCTCGACACCTTACGGTGCGGTATAATGCGCGCGTTCGTATCCGAAATGTGGCGCCGATCGTCCCTGTACGCTCTGTTTTTGGAGGGAACACGAAAGAAGCATAAAGACACAAGGCAGGAGGAAGTAATGATGCATCCTAGGACAGAGAATGCGCTCATAAAGCTTTATACCGGCGACTACTGTCCTTACTGCTGGAGAGTAAAAAGGGAGCTCGAGAGGCTAAACCTCGACTACGAGGCAATCGATGCCGACGCAGACGGCCGGGAAGAGGTCATGCGGCTCTCCGGCCAGCGGTTGATCCCGGTTCTCACTATTGGGGACGAGGTGCTCGTGGATTCGTCGCACATCATTCGTGACCTACGCAGGCGCTTCGGCTAGTCGTTCAGCTCTTCGAGAGCGTAGGTGACGTAGTAGGCCACGGAGTCCTCGGGACCGTTTTCGAGGAAGGCGCGGGCCTTGCCGATAGGATCGGCGGCTGCGCCGGGGAATTCAAGGGTGAGATCCTCACCCCAGTCTACCGCCGAACGCCACGAGCTTTGCAGCGTGACGTGGCGGCGTAGTGTCTCACCCACATAACATCCGAGGTTGTGTACGAGTACATCGAGGATCGGGACACGTGCGCCGCCCTCCGGCTTTTCGCCCAAAGCCGCAAGCAGCATATCCTCGACCAGCGTGAGCTCCTCAGACCGGTAATCAAGGTTCGAACCCCAGTGCCGTTCGGCGATGCTCCTGAATGTTTCGGCACAGGCCTCGGGCTTCTCCAGATCGTCATGGTCAATAAGGTCTAGCTGAAACAGGGCAGCCGGCGATCGCCCGCAAAAATAGCGGACTTCCTCAGGAATGGTATAGGCGCCCAAGACCTCAAGTGTTGCATCCGAGTACTCCGAGCCACGGAGCACAGCAGCGGTTTTCAATACACTTCTTACGGCTTTTCTATCCCAGGGTCCGGTCTCGACCTCGACGAAGACGTCCTCTTCATCACGCCTGAGGTGTATCGGTAGGATGGCCCGTCCCGTCGGTGAGTTAACCTCCTTAAAGAGCTCGACAACCTCTTCGCCGCCCTGCCCCAGTTTCTCGGCAACGTAGGCGATCGAAGCCGCTCGCGGAGCGTCACGCTCGATTTCGATATTCTCCGCTAAGGATTGTGCCGCGAAGTCCTCGGAATGATCGGCCAGGGGACCAAGGGCCTCCGGCCGTTCTCCGGATGTTTCGCCCTCACCACGTTTCCAGAACATGCACCTAACCCCCTCGGTAGCACCAAAAGTTCTAAGATTCTAGCATCGGGAACCAGTTGTTGAGAAGAGGTTGCCGCGGAACGCCATAATATCTTAACCTTGTATGAGTATATGTACGAACAGCGAGAGATGATCCTGATACGTCATGGCCAGTCCACTGCGAACGCCAGCGGTATCTGGCAAGGCCAGCTAAACTTCCCCCTCTCGGAGCACGGACGGCTACAAGCTGCTCAGACGGGCCGGGCGCTGCGAGGCATGAAGATCTCCGGCGTCTATGCAAGTCCTCTCTCACGGGCTTTAGAGACAGCTGAGATAGTCGCGCGTGAGGCTAGCTTCTGCAGGGAGGTGGTGCCCGTACCGGGCCTCACAGAACGCCACGGTGGCATCCTTGAGGGTCACACCTGGGCCGAGCAAGAAGCCCGCAACCCCATATTTGCCGAAAAATTCCTGTCCCTGCCCGGAGAAGAGCGTTGGCCCCTCGTCGGCGCTGAGACGGACGAGGAGATACTGGCTCGGTTCGAGCGAGCGGTCTCCTCAATCCTCTCCCGTCACCCCGATACCGACGGAGCCCTCATCGTCATCTCCCATGGCGGCGTTATGCGCGCGTTCTTGCGGGTCAGCTTCGGGCCAACGATCCTCCCTGGCCCCGAACGAGCACCGAACGCCTCCATTACCCGGCTGCTTTGGGAGCCGAACACTACGCCACGACTCCTAGAACTCGCCTCTACAAGGCACCTACCCGAAGAGCGGCGAACGCAGACGGGGCTCGAGTAGAGCGCCGCGATGCTCGCCAGAAAGTCTGGCGGTAGTGTTGTCAGAGCCTACTCTACAAAGCGCACGCCGCGGGCATTCGGGCCCCGGTCGTTTCGACCAACCACATACTCGACTTGGCTACCAGATTCTAACGCAGAGGGATCGCCGTCGACCTCGGAGTGGTGTACGAAGAGGTCCTCTCCAGTCGGCCGCACCAGGAAACCGTAACCTTTTTCAGGATCGAACCACTTCACTCGACCTCGCTCCCGGTCCGACTCGGAGGCTGCAACCTCTGAGTCCGCGGTTGGTTTAGTAGCCTCCGCAGGCTTCGACGGAGCCGGTAGGGTTCCCGAGAACGTATCAACAGCAGGAATGGCGGCTTGCGAATCAGATCCATCACTAAAGCCCTCCAGCGAAGCGTCCTGAGAACCACTTCGCGAAGCGTACTGGGCAGCCTCCAGTACTATTGAATCCTCGGCCACTTTGACCACAACCGAATCGACGTTTGTCCAGTGCTCCTTCCAGATCGGATCGTCCGCCACCGAAGGGTCGAACCACATGCCCCAGCCGTCGCGTTCACCATGGTCTAAGACGCCTTCAAAAACGCTCGCCGGCTCGCGCGTGCTACCCCTCTCGCGGCGATAGATATCGTTACGGGAGCGAAACGACTGTACACTAGAGGCGCTGGTACCCAGAGCATCGGCGATCCATTCGTCCGTCTTACCCGCGTCTACCCACTCTCGAATCTGTCCCATGTGTGGCTTGAGGGCGATGCGTTTCTTGGAATCCGTCATAATTGCCGATGTCTCCTTATTACCTGTTGTCCGTCCTGCCGGTAAGGTGTGGAAAAGGCCGCTCTATGAATTATTAACTCTACTAGGTAACATACTACCATCGAAACCAATTTTCAAAGTGTTTCGCCCGGAAAGCTCGCACTGCTCTCTTCAGTGTCTATCACTTCATATCTTATACGGGTCACACGGAGATTGGGCCCCAGAGTCGACGAGGCTATTGGATCGGTGGTGGTTAAGTGACTTCGTCGCTGGTACCAGGGGCTTCCTCTGGAGGCCTGACTTCGGGCGGAGCAGGAGTAGTCTTTTCTCCATTGCCTTCTTCTAGGACACTCGGGGCGTCTTTGGCCTGAGGATCCTGGACCCTAGTGGGCTTTTCGCCCTGGGTCGCATCGTGTCGGGTGGCGCGGCGAGCGTTCCTGTCCTTGCTGGACGTAGGCCGCTTTTCGGCGTCCCCTACGGCCAGATCCGATGGCATATCTTGCCCGCCTCCCACGTCCCAAGCTTCGGGCGGGGGTTCAGGGAACTTAAGGCTATCTTCCAGTGCCAAATCGTACAGCATCTCTCCCACGACCGGGGCCGGAAGCTCGAGGTGTAAGGCCAGGCTCTCGCCGGCGGCGAGAACAATGTAAACGTCACTAGCGGCCTCCTCAGCGAGAATACCTAAAGCAACGAGAACCCGGGAGACTCCATCGGACGTTACTAAAGTGTCGCCACCTGCAGCCACGCGCAGATATTGGATGAGCGGAAGGTTAAAACCCTCCACCACACCGACGATGGGTTCTGTCTCGTAGATACGCCGCCGAATAAAGAGCCGGGTGTCGTAGGAATCAGCCCAACGCCTCAAGACCTCACGTTCTTCCAAGTAATTGTACTGTGCCACGCGGTGCTGGAACTGTCCGAGGAGCTTACCGGTCATCGCGCGTAACTCCCCGCTGCCGAAAAACCACTCCTCGCCCTCGATGTTCATTATGCCGCTCAAACGCGGTATCGTCAGCTCCTCGTCTTCGTTCTCGAATATCTGCTCGAACCGGCGAACAAGACTTCGCACCTCCTCTACGGGATGACCGCTCTTCATCAATGCAGCCTCATAGATCACGAGTGCCGCTGTTTCGTGCGCTCTTGCCATCTCATCTACCCTGCGCACAGCCTTTTCGAGCCTCGAATCGTAATCCTCCAGGTTCTTCACCTTCCAGGCGGCTGCTTCAAGCAACCCGCCGGTTGCAAGATTCACCATCACAACCCCTTACTTACTCTTACAAATAGTGTACATGCTACCAATATACAGCATCTTCGCCGAAGTACCCAGCTGTCGTTACGATACATAATCTAATGGGCCATACAGGCCAGAAGCCGTCTGAACAAAGACGCTTTACAGCGGTGTTCACAATTATTGACTCGGTAGATAGAGGCAGGCGTAAATAGCCTTCTCGTACGGGTGCTCGGTGAGAGTGTCCTGTCAGCTACGTAAACCCGTATGCTTGCACCTTATGATGGGGTCAATATTTATGACCGACGCTGTAATTGCAGTTGGCTTGCTTAAAGCTCCTGCTTAAACACCGGATCAATGCCAGACATCGACGGGTGAGGATCCTGGAGGGTCTCGCCTCCTCCCGTAATGCCGTCCACTTCTCGAGGTAGGTGAACAGCATTGTTTTGGTGTGTTTGAGGTTAGGTCACCCTCCATATCCTCGTTGTCCCAAAGAAACAATAGTCTGACGCTTTCCTGCAATCTCGCTTTTCAGTTGCTGCCCGCTTGGGCTTGGTTCATCCGTTTAAGCGATACAACATTCTGTTCCAGGGAGGTGAGCGTATCGAAGACTTGAGCGCGCTGATCCAATGCCTTGAGCTCTGGTAAGAGGAAGATACGCTCCAGCATACCCTCTAAGGGGTTGACTTCTCTGACCAGAAGATCGTGGATGCCAGTCCCCCAATCGATGTCTGTGATTGGGGCACCGGTGTAGGTGCCCCGAGCCATTGGAGGCTGATTAAAATCAAAACAATCATCCCAAATCCCCGGCGCTAGTTTCCATCTCGTACCCGAGTCCTCTCCAAACTCCACTTGCCATCGTTCGCTAATGCTTTTCATCAGAGACGTGTGGTCAAATACGGTGTGGCAGGCGAATTTCTGCTTTGCATAAGGGCTAATGACTAGAGCGGGCACGCGAAAGCCCAAGGGATCGTCTTCGGGAGGATCTTCGAAAGCGTTGGGAGGCGGCACGTGATCATAGAATCCCCCGTTCTCATCGTAGAGGATGAGGAGCGCGCTAGTCTCCCAGCTCTCGCTATTGGTGAGAGCATCCACTATCAATCCGACGAACTTCTGCCCGAGCCGGGGATCGTGAGAGGGATGATCATCCGCAATCGAGAACGGAGGATCGATGACGCTCAAGGTAGGGAGGCGGTCTTCAACGCAATCAGCGACGAAGTCAACTACAGACGCGAAACTATGAATGGCGTGCTGAGCAGCAAATTTGTACCAAAAAGAGAGAAACGGGAGATCACAGAAATAGCATTTCCAGGTAAGATTGCTACCAGGAACCTCTGGATCTGGCGTATCTTCAAATGCGTTATAGAAGGGATTGGTCATAAACCCAGGGAAAGGAGGGAGTGATTGAGTGTCATTGTCGTCATCACGTTTGCCGGAATGAAGATACTTACGGTTCGGCCAAGTGGAGCTGAGGAGCGAGGAGTGCCAAGCATCACAGACAGTGAATTGATCCGCGAGGGCATAATAAACGGGCAAGGTACTCCGAGTGTAATAGCCCATAGGAATGCTAGGATTTTCTGTTGGGTATTGAAGTTGGTACTGGCTAACGAAACCATCGTTTAGGCCAGCGTTGTAATCGCTGTGAGCAGCGTCCCAGCCATGGGGAGGATCGGGATACCCTGGTGGGGTGGCATCCATAGGCCATGAGGTAACTAGATTCCCGTTCTGGTCGGGGATCGCTGGCAAAGGATTGGGAAGGCCCGCCACGTCCGTACGTCCTTCCCCTTCCTGAGAAAGGGTGAGGCTTCCTAGGCAATGGTCAAATGAGCGGTTCTCCATCATGAGGACGATAAGATGACGAACTTGATTCATTAGGCCTCACAAACGCCGCAAAGGTTCTACAGTTCAGCTTCCCCTACTGAAGTAGTACCCCAAGAGCTGCTTCGGTAAAACGACTAGAGCAAGCAGGAGCGTCATCCGCAAATATTCGACAGCAATAGTCAGTGAAGTTCAGCCATCTTCAGCACCTGCCATGCCATTGAGTCCTGGCGTCCAACGAACCACCGATAGGGACTAATTATGTACCCTAAGGTGTAGCCTCTGCAGCCGCCGCTATCTGTGAAGCTTGATCTGCTGATGCTGCTCTCAGAAGTCGAGCTACCTCGGGAGATGGAGCTGAAGTAGCAGCCGAGTCTGCCGTTACTTGCCATTTATCTTTATCACTCTCACTCTGTAGCCACTTTGGCCCCCGAGTCCTACGAACAAGGCAGCGACGAATTGTGTGGCTGTCATGCCGAGTTGAGCTGAAGAATCCGTGGAGGTGGGTCCTCCGACCAGGTAATATCCACTGTATAGGCTGTAATCTAGCCAAGCAGCTCCAGCCGCGAGGGCGCCGATAAACGCATGGTATATATAAGGCTGCGGTGGATTCAACCGGTCTGTGCAACACGGTAGGGTTTTCGGTGTTGTCCGAATCGAAGGTGTGGGCGTGGCTAGGCTGGGTCGTCCAGCGTTGCCCGAGGTGCGCAAGAAGGAG
>JAFAPF010000125.1 GCA_019247245.1 Rubrobacter sp.
ATAGCCCAGATCAATGCTGCATCTCGTAGCAATCTCGTCGGGCCTATGGTTCCACGGGGCAGTACAGACATTAGAAGTAACGTGCTAACGAGTTCGGCTAGCGTTATAGCCCCGATCAGGATCAGCGCTGTCGGCCGCACGAGCAAATACCTTCCTCGCGTGATCGCCAGCACGATTGGCAGGATCCCTGCTGTTAGGATCGCAGGAATGGCGAATCTCGGCAGGGGCGCGAGGTTCTCTGATATCTGCGAATAGGCGCCCACGATGACTAGCAATGCCAGGAAGGCGGGCCAGCGCTAGACATGGTGCTTAGAGGCTTCCTCTAGAGCTTCTGCCGTCTTCCTGGGGACGGTAGGTTCCTTATTCACTAAACAACCTCTCCTAAAATCATCCTAACCTTCAGCCTTAACAGGCTCATACTTAGAAACTGTTTTGTAAAAGGTGATCCACAAAACCTTTAAGTAGTCTGCGGGATACCATCACGGGTACTACGTATGCCCACGATCCCGCAGGTCAGTATGTCCCGCGCCCGACGGACGACCCTACCCCTCCGACCTTTCTGACGCCGAATGGGCTCTCCTGGAGCCCCTCCTCGCGTCCCCGAAAAGGCGTGGCCGTCCCCCGAAGCGGTTTGCCCGACGCATAGCCGAAGCCGTCTTTTACCTGCTCTGAGGAGCAGCTGCGCTTGGCGGATGCTTCCGAGAGAGTACCCGCCCTGGCAGACGGTCCCCTACCACTTTCGCAAGTGACAGCGAGACGGGCGGCTGCGGCAAGCCCACGACCGGCTCCGGGCGACGGTGCGCGAATCGGAGGGCAGGGACCGCGATCCCAGCGGGACGGTCCTAGACAGCCAAGTCGTGAGGACCACTGGCGTTAGCGGCCCCGAACGCGGCTTCGACGGCGCTCAGCGCATCGCTGGGCGCCGTCGCTACATCCTAGCGGACACCGGAGGCCATGTACTCGGCGTGCACGTCCATGCGGCTAGCTCGCACGACCGTGACGGCAGTCGAGAGCTCCTGACCGACGAGCTGCAGGGGTAACCGGCCACGGTTAGCTGTTGTCTGGGCGGACGCCGCCTACACCGGTCAGTTTCGGGAGTAGGTCAGTCGAGAGCGAGGATGGCCCGTGGAAGTGCCCCACCACCCAGATCGGCAGCTGTGGAGGTACGGACTTGGGGAGAAGCCTCGAGGTTTGCGGGTGCTGGCGCGCACGTGGGTGGTAGAGAGGACTTTCTCGTGGCTGGGCCAAGCGCGTAGACTAGCGAAGGACTACGAGCGTCTGCCGGAGACTGCGGTGGCCATGACTCACGCGGCGATGAGCCGCATCATGCTCCGCCGACTCGCTCGCGCGGCCTGCTGAGATACCCTACGGAGGGCTATCGGAGGCGGATTTGAGTCTAAATTGCAAAACAGTTAAGACCAGCGAGCTCGGTAGGTGCCATCAGGTGCCTGCTTGCCTAAAACTCTGAAGAATATCCCGAGTCCTAACCCAACCACAAAACCCCCAATGTGCGCCCAGTAAGCTACCCCGCCTTCCGTATGCTGCTGTAGGGTGGCTACACCGCTTAACGTTTGAAGAAAGAACCAGAATGCGAGGAAGATGATTGCAGGCACGCGAAAGAACCAGAACAGTATAAGCAAGGGGAACAAAGTAAGCACCCGAGCTGCCGGGTATAGGACGAGATAGAAACCTAAAACACCTGCTATGGCGCCACTGGCGCCGAGGTTGGGGATCGTGCTCAAAGGGTTCATGAAAAACTGGGCCAGCCCAGCCACTGCACCGAAGGCTAGGTAGCAGACGAGGAAATTCAGGTGCCCCAAAGCGTCCTCGACGTTATCCCCAAAGATCCACAGAAAGAGCATGTTCCCGAGCAAGTGTAGTAAGCCAGCATGCAGGAACGTTGCGGTGACGAGAGTCAAAAAAGGATTTATTCCTTCCACCGTTTGGCCGCCAATAAGCTCTGCCGAGAGCCGGGCCGGAACGAAAGCGTAGCTATCGATAAAGCGCTCTAGAGCTGTGGAGGACAAGGTTAGCTGGTGGTAGAAGATCAGAAAGTTAAGCAGGATCAGGGTGTAGTTAACCCAGGGGAATCTTCGGTGGGGCACATCATCTTTGAGCGGTATCAAGCTCCCTCCTCCGAGGGATAGGATTGGCCAATAGGTGATGGCGAGACCTGGGCAAAAACGTTTCCTTCATCTTCGATGCACGAAGGAGTCACGCACTCCACGGGGAGGTTCGTGAAACTGACTCCTCTACAAGGACGCCTTGTAGCTCTCCCGGCTCTCCACCTGCTCTACCCAAGCGGTTACATTAGGGTAGCGTTCTAGAGAGGCATCCCCCCCATCGGCCAACTCCCTCAAGCGGGGGAAGGTTCCGGCGTGCGCAATGTCTGCCAATGTGTATTCCCCAACCAGATACTGCCGGGTTTCTAACTGATGCTCTAGCTGCAAAAGCGCTTTCCCCAGCTTCTCACAGGCCTCCTGAACCTGCTCCGCAGACAACCCCCACTCGTAACCCATGCAAGCTCTATAGATGGCAGGGAAGAAGTATTCGTTAGCAAAGGCCATCCAGATGCGTGCCAATGCTCGCCGTTCTGGATTGTTCGGCATCAACGGGGGAGCCTCATAGACCTCATCTAGATACTCATTTACTATGTTCGATTCGTATAAATAAGTCCCGTTCACCACGAACACCGGGACCTTTCCGTAGGGGCTCGCGCGCAGAAACTCTTCACTCTTGTTCCTTAGATCAACCTCATAAATATCGAAATCTATACGCTTCTCGCGCAATACTATCCTGGTCCGACGAGCGTAGGGACATCGTTGAGTGCTGTACAGCATTGGCTTCATAAGATCAGCTCCGAAAGTAGATTGCTGGGCTTCAGATGGTAGCACGACACGGAGT
>JAFAPF010000238.1 GCA_019247245.1 Rubrobacter sp.
CCCAAGCTTCTGGGTAACCTGGTGAACATTCAACGAGTCATAGTCCTCGACGGGTAGTTTATCGGCGTGCGCTTGAATATTCTCCCCGGTACTTCTCTCGTCGTCCTGGGTACTCCGGGCAGGAGCCTCGCCAGCCTCCTCTGGTACTCTCGTCTGCTGGTCGTCCCTCACACGCCTTTTCGCGATCAACGCGATTATGGTTATCACCCCGATCGCCAGCACCATGCTTCTGACGAAGGTTCGTTCTCGCCCGAGTCGCCTCCGCACGTTTTGCCCTCCTTCATCGAGTTGCCTACTCTATCCATTGTAGGGGACAAGGCAACCAACAACTCTCAAAAAAATAGGTGGGATGATGCCACGGGATTCGTCTCTGAGATTGCCTTGCTGTTATATAGCCGGGCTTGTTAAGAGGTAAGCAGAATTATTACCGTCGCCCCCTTCGAGCTCAACGATAATCCTGAACTTTCGTCACCCCCAGGACGATACAGGCTAGTCGGACGATACAGGCTAGTCTATTGTATCCTTTTCGAGCAACCATAAGCATAGGAGGCGTTCTCAGGTGTGAGTCAGGCGATCTAGTAGATCAGAGAGACGGTTGAACGCATCTCTCACATCTTCCAGACTGCTGGAGTCTTCAATATTGGTGTCCTGGTACTCTTGAAGGACTTCCTGGCGAGCACGTGGGGCTTCATTCGCGCGCTCCGGGGGCGGATAACCCCGGGCCTCTAGAGCCTGGCCCACCGCCTGGCGGGCCTCCACTAAAGCTCCTGAGGGATCATCTAGGAAGCGCGCCTTAGAGTCATTGAAGTACTCGCGGGCTCCGAGAACAGCCAAGTATTCCCTGACTGGGAGCACGGGCTGGACCTCCTCTGCCTCTTGGACTTGTAGGTCCTGGCGCAAGGACTGCTCGTCCCCTGACTCGAGTATTGCCCACCCCCACCCTCCTTCAGGGACGATGTATACGTTGTCCCGGTTCGCTATGCGTTCCATAAGCTCTGACCGTTCCGTCTTGAACTTAATCAGATAATGCACGGTCTTACCTTTCCGTTAAGCACTGATACACCGAGCGGTATTTCTGGATGGCCTGGCGCATCTTCTCCAGATCCGTCCTCCTTTGCGGGTCGTTTGCGTCCTGGTGTATCCGCTGGGCCTCTCGTAAGTCCTCGGCGACCTCCGGATATATGACGCCAACCCCTTTGCTAACCTCCCGCTGGGCATCCATCGGGAAGTTGCGTTCGGTCATGATCTCCCTCACTACGCGATCCGCGTTTTCCAGAGACGCCTCCGGGTCATCCACGAAGGTTTGCTCTACCTGACGCCACCAATCATCGTAGCGCCTTCGGCTCTCCTCGGAAAGGGGTTGGACCTCGCTTTCTACCCTCCCCCGGCGTTCCCTGAGCTCCTGCTCTGCTTCCCGTTCGGAGCCATGTTCTTCCACGGCTCGCTCGTACTCAGAACCAAACTCATGGCGTGCCCTCTCTTGCCGCCCGTGCTGTCGGCGGCGGGAAACGAAGCTCACGAGGAGACCGGCGACCGCTACAGCCGCCACTACCAAGATAATTATTAGTAACGCAACACTGCTCATGTAGTCTCCTTTATACGGGGTAAATCACAAACTTCTCAGAAGATCCCGCCAGCTGACATCCAAAGGGCTCGGTCACAGCTTTAGACGGCCTCCTTGGAGACCGGGATCCGCATCTTGTTCTGGTCTGCGGGTTGACACCCTTCGTGGCCTTGCGCTCTTGGACATAAGAACTTGCCGAAGCCCGTGTTTCGGACGTCACCCCCTCCTTCGAGTGCTTGCCTTGTGTTCCGCAGGGTGGCCTCAAGGTACCTTTGCGCTTCGCCCTTCGACGAATTGGCATGCTCGGCCACCTCGATCAGCTCCGCCTTGTCCAAGTCTACTTCGCTCTACCTCTACTTATCCTACTTTTATCCTACTTTGATGAATCTTCGGTTGGTTAGACTCGATAGCTCCACGTATGGTTACATATGATTGCGTACGTACTTAATTCGAAAACGTTTTCGCTGCTTTCTTATTCCGGTCACCCTGCTAGGGGATGAAGACGCTGACACACCGGCATGGTATGAGCCGTCGGTCTAGATGGCACTATCCGGGCATACTACCTCAGACCATGAGAAACCGAGTAAGCCTTAACGCGTACTTGTTGGCTTACAAGTACACGCTTCGGCTGGGACGTTCATCATCCAAATAGCCGACGCCAGAACTCTCGCGGCTCCCCCCTACGGCGGCCCCGCTCCGCCTTGAGCTCGTCCCCTAACCTGTCAGCCCTCTCACGCTCGTGGTCGGCACGCTCCTTCTCCCGCTGTAGGCCCTCTCGCAAGGTAGACTCCGTGATCTCCATCATCTCCAGACGGCCCTCCAAAAGCCCGAGTTCCTCTCTAAGCGCCTCCGCTTTCTCCCGAATCTCCCTCACGCTCTCCGAGAGGAGGTCGGAGGCCTCCGAGGGCGTGTCCGTGCCTACCTCACGAAGTAAGGCCTCCGAAAGTGTATCCGAGGTTGCCTCGCCAGCTGGCAGGCTTACGGTGGTTGTGTCAGTCTCACATAATTCCCGGCGTTTCGCCCGCAGAACGTCGGGTTCTCCTTCCCGGAGGGTGTGCACGGGACGCTTGGGGATTCTCCAGGGTCCCAATACTCCTTCGATGCGCTCCTCCCGCCGCTCTCCTTCGAGCTCGCCAGCGCGAAGCATCTGACGAACGCACGCGGGCGAAAGCTCGAGAATCCGCGCTGCCTCATCGACGGTGTAGTAATGATCTCCTTCTTCCGTCATGCAATTATATTTACCCCTCCTTGCACCTTTACAAGCCTCTTGACGGTGAGGGATACACTGGGGCGCGTACACAAGAGTATGCTACATACGCTGCGTAAGCATCTTACTCAGAGCTACACATT
>JAFAPF010000240.1 GCA_019247245.1 Rubrobacter sp.
AAATCTGGCATACCTATGCGAAGAGGACAATATCAACCATAGTTAGGTTGATGGTGGTTATGCTCGACCCGCAAGTACGAAGGAACGTTATCTAAATGTGTAGTTGAGGCTTAATGCAGTGACAAAGGAATGGGTAGCAAACTCCGCTCACTTATTCGTAGAAATAAGGGGGTTTTATAGCTGATGTAGCTATGGACCTTTCTTGCCTGTTATCTTCCTACTCATTGCTCCAGCTCTAGATCGTCGACAGAGATCAGCGGATACATCTAGTGATGGCTTAAAGCAGGCGTGGCACGAGAACCTCCCTACCGTTTTGCTGTACTACTTTCTTTGCGGGCCTCTGTAAAGAGCATCGATCCTCGCTCGCCGTGCGAGGAGCTCGTTGCGTGGCTCTTTGAGCTCCTGGGCCCTCCCATCAGCAAGGTTGTGCTTCTCTAGTGGGTCTTCCGACAGATCGAAGAGCTCATCGGGCTGGTTGTCGTAATGGTAGATGTACTTCTTGTTCCCCTTTAAGCTTGCCATGCACCTATACTCGTCATGGCAGCTGAACATTAGGGTGCATCCTTGGGTAGCGCTCTAAGAGGACATCCAACTGAGTCACCGGTTCATTTACGCGTGCGGGGTTCTCCGTGCGCTTAGGATTATGGATCACGAAAGGTATCCTCAAGCCCTCCTCATATGGCACACTGCCGTGCGTAACGACCGTGCTCGTCGAAGCCCTCGCCGTGGTCACCGAGAATTATGAAGACCGTGTTTTCGTACAGCCCCAGCTTCTTGTACTGATCGATGAGGCTTTTGAGGAAGTAGTCTTGATAGCGGAGGGTGTTGAGGTAGCGGTTTGAACAGCTCGTCTTTGGAGAACGTCTCGTTCCCGTATCGCTCCCTTCTAGATCGTCCGCAGTGGCTGTTGCCCTACGCCTCTTGCCACACGACCTAGAACGCCTTGTTGTAAAACCATACCCATCACACTAGCGCAGGGAAGCTTGATAAGTGCTATAGCTAGACGAGCTCAGTACATTATTGCCCGGCTACTACGCTGTCGGTACTCAAGTTTTCCAGCATCTGCCGCTTTGGAGCTGACAGCTTGTATGCTAGGATAGCTAAGCTTCGCGTTGGGCCCGTAGCTCAGTTGGGAGAGCGCCGCCTTCGCATGGCGGAGGCCAGGGGTTCGAGTCCCCTCGGGTCCATTTCTGAAATTCGTGGCTTGTAGTTAAACGCAAGCAAAAGAAAACGCTTGGGTGCAAATCTGGCCTTCTTTGATATTAATACGGTGCTAATCCAATATCCTTTTCATATCCGCCATCGCGATGCTTAGCTCCTGGGTTCGCGGCACCAGCCCGTAAAGTTAGGGCGGGAGGATAAGAAGCGTCGAGAAGAATTTCATAGCACGAACCCAGGCCCCCCCTGCGTAGCACACGAGGCATCAAACGCTACCAGTACGCGAACGCCGGGATCGCCTTTTGTCCGCAGTGGTTCTACCGTTTCGTGTGCCCTAGACCTCCTAAATTCCGAGAATACCCTTGAGTCGCGGCCTAAACAGCACAGGCTCTTTTTATGCTCCTACGCCCTCTGAGTTTGCCACAAGTAAACGAAGCGGCAACTGATAGGTAGAGGCTGCCCGGTTGCGACGCAAGCAACCTTGCCGCGGCAATGGTTCTCAGTTAGTCTATTCTTAGCTAAGCAGGGGAAGGAACCAAGAGGATGTTTGCACCTACCGAGATAGATCAGCGCTTCCGTAGGAACGTAAGGGGCGCAATACTGCGGCTCCTTAACCACCAACACCGCACTTACATATCTAGGGAGGAGGTGGAGAGGATAGGCAAGGATTCCGGCTTATCCTCGGGCAAAGCTAGCTACGAGTTCTTGGGCCTTAAGGGAATAATATGGGAAGGCACAGCCAGCCGCGCTGCAGATTCGCAACATTCATGGGATGTAGTGCATTTCGACGTCCCCTGGTTTCAGCGAGTAGGAGATGTTCCTTCCGGTTGGGATTAATGAGCTTAGCTCTCTGGGCCTCCGAGAATAGGCAGAGGCAGCAACGATAGCCACTAAGGCTTATCCGTGTACCATTCAGGAGGCCACAGCTGCCTACCGCTGTCCACATCGTGTAAAGTCTCGCCCCGCTCTAGAGCTTCGATGAGATCGAGAGGTAGTATGAGGTCTCCTTCCTCATCTTCGCAGTAGGCCAGGAAGAGCAAATCAAGCACGAGGCTGTTAGGCGCCTTGTAGAGTTCGCCCGAGGGCTCCGTCCGCACGGCAATTTTCTTATTCTTAAGAACCCCAAGCCAGCGCAGCCTACTCCTTCTCCCGCTCATCAGCACTGTACCCCTTCCATAGCTGCTTGCTTCTCAAACTGGCGTAACCTCTCTTCAAACTTCTCGCTTTCGCGCAAGCAGCGCTCGTACTCGATGATATAGACGCAATTTCGCCCAGTTGGTAGCCAAGCGGGCACGGGAGAGTGGGAAGTGTGATCAGGTAGGTAACGACCTGGGGCATAATATTTCACGATAGTAGCAATCATGTTTTGAATCTCCTACGCCAGGGGTAGGGCCTATGAGATTTTTAGCAGCTGTTGTTCCTTACGCTAGAGCGCTTGGACAACTAGATAGCGTAGAGCATCGAAGGTCCCTAAGAGTAGGGTGATTTTGGCGAACCGCTACATCTTGGGGCCATATTGACACGCCGACTGGCAACTACGAAATGCTCACGATGAGGTTTGCCGAATAAGCCTAAAGGTGATTTTCCGAGAACTGAGTTAATGACGTTCCGGTTTTAAAGGGATGCGGGTAAGGCTGCTGGAGGACAGTGATGACAGGGCACCTCTACTGTTGTCTGGAAGACTGACACTGCGAGATCAGCATCCAAAAGACACCGAAGAACGTGCCTCTCACCTAGCCTTTCGTCGGCTGCTGCGGGCACCAGATGGTTGAGGTCCCCATCGACGAGTCATACAGGTAGTGTACAAGAGGAGAAAGGTAGCAACCCCTGCGCTATTTCTTTCTCAGTAGAGCCGAGAGATGCTTGACTATCTCAAGCATCTCAATACGACCGAAGGCGACAAACGGATACCAATTTTGGTTAGCTTCTCGGCGTGTAAAGCTCAAGATACCTGCCATAGGGAGCTGCTCACCGCCGCCTCGCCCAGCCCAGTGATCCTACACATCCACGCCCTTATGGCTTTCTGGAGACGTAGAATCGAGCGCCAGATCTTTCGCCAGGTGGGTGGTAGAGTCTGCTTACACTAAGGAGTAGTCCAAGGGTTCGAGCCTCCTCGGGTTACTTTTAAGCACCCTCTGTTTTAAGTATTGTAAAGTATTATTGACAATTCTAGGAGCCGTATATATCCTCGTAAGCGTTGGAGAGGTCGCAGAGTGGCAATGCATCGGCTTTTTAGGCCGTGGACGTGAGATATCGTCTGTAGGTTCGAATCCTACCCTCTCCGCTGGGGACCTGTCTGCTGGGACAGCTATCGAACTTTAGGGCTACTAGTCATCCGCGGAGTCCCACCCATGCCAGTTGTCGTGTGCTCTGAACCATCGGTCCCCATGATTTTGGCGGTGCCAGCGCCGCCAGTGATTAATAATGCGCCTCACAATATGCGCTACCTCCTCGTCTACCAGGGGGCGAGCGACGCCTGTTTGTAGTTACGCAATACCATACGCAGGCTACCCCTCAATGGATTACCTATGGAGCACTTCTTGAAGCAATCGGCCTCGACGGCTCAAGGCGCTTGAGGAAGCTCAGCGACGGGGCCGAGCTCCCATTCCGCAAAGGGGGGCGCCATGACCGGCTGCGTGAACCTCACCCTTATCTTCCTCGCAGATGGTGGAACCGCGAAGAGGACCGAGCCTTGCTTCCTTTGACCGGGGCTTAACTCACCCTGCCAACCCAGGTAAGGGTAATCCGGGCTCGGGTTGGGTATCTTCCCCACCTCCAAGGTCGCTTCAAGGGAGTAGATCGTGTTTAGGGGATCGCCGTTTTGGTTGCGGGATTGCCACTGTGCGGCTGTAACCTTGAAGTGGCGGGTGGATATCTGGCCCTCCGGGGTCTCGTTCTCTAGATTGAAGCGTATAGCTATGAGACGATCGTCGGACCCGAGCTGCGGTAGTGGTGCCGGGGCCTGCACAAGCGAAGCCCCCTCGACTACCACCACCAGGCCGTTCTTGAATTTCGCGGGCTCCCCTACTTCTAGCCCTTGGTAACGTTCCGGCAAGGCCTGATTCTGTCCGCTGTCTTGAGAAGGCAATTGTTGGGTGTTAGCAGGAAACGGCTCCGAAGCCGAAGTGGGTGTCTCGGAAGTAGTTTCTCTCTTTGCAAAGCTCTGTTGCGAGCCACCGCAGCCAAACGCAAGCGCGAGCACGGCCACTAGCACGCATGCCATTACGGCCTTCGCTAGAGCTCCTAACAGGTACTTACTATCTTCACATAGCGGAAGTCGCAAGTTCGAATCTCGTCAGGTCCGCGTCCAAAATTCCGCGACTCGCGGGTTCAGTGACCTTTAATAGCCACGCTGCCAGGAGTGAGCCGGTCGCGTCTTCTGGGTGCTTCACGATGCGTCCTCTCCCTGGTAGGTGACTCCTGGGCTGTCCGCCGACTCCTTCCTCCTTCTGCGAGAGTCCATGACGTAGCCGTCGATCATCTGCAATGGGAGGAGCAGTATATATACTAGTCCCGCCCAGGCACTCGCATCCAGCCAGGACAGCGATGGCGATGGAAGCGAGCCCGACTCCCATCACTAACAGGAAGCCTTGAATCTTCTTACACGTTATCGACAGCTCGCTAACCTCAAGCCAAAGCTTGGCGCGTAAGACGTAGTCCCGGAGGTAGAGCAAGACGAAAACAAAGTCACCTATCCCCTTAGCAGTACTGCCTTCTAGTATACTGACAGCATGTCCAAGGTAGACCGAAATATCCCAAGCGTTCTTCGGCTTCCGAGTCGCGTTACTCTCTCATGGAGTTTATGCGCCAGTTCCCAGATGATGCGGCCTGCCTGGATTTCTTGGTCGAAAAGCTCTACCCGAACGGCATTTATTGTCCGACGTGCGAGAAGATAACCAAGCACCATCGGGAAAAGAATCGTCCTTCTTACGCTTGCCAGTACTGTGGGCATCACGAACACCCGCTGGTAGGAAACATCTTTGAGAACTCCGCAACGTCTTTGAGGCTCTGGTTCTATGCTATGTACCTGATGGCTAGCACCCGCTGCGGCATCTCGGCCAAGCAACTTGAGCGGGAGCTTGGCGTTACGTATAAGACCGCATGGCGCATGTTCCATAAAAT
>JAFAPF010000108.1 GCA_019247245.1 Rubrobacter sp.
CGAAGAGGTTTATGGGATTCGACCCCAAAGAGATGTGGGCGGCGTAGGAGAGGCCGCTCGAGGCGCATGCACGGCCTATCTCCTCGACGGCAGTAGCATAGAGGACGTAGTTTCCACCCATGCCGCCGTACTCCTCGGAGAAGGTCACACCAAGCAGACCCATGCTGGCCATCTCCTCGAAAGCCTCCACGTTGAAGCGGGCCTCCCTGTCTGTCCTGTCAGCGACAGGCGTAAGGCTTTCGTCGGCGAACCCGCGCACCTCTTCGCGGAAGACGTCCGGGTCCCGCGAGAGCTTCCGCGCACGACAGGTGTCAGTCATCGGCTCCTCCTTTATTCCCCTGTACAAGTGCGAATGATAGCATCTGGGCTGGTTAACCAGACGCATAACTGCTGTAGGTAAACGTGGCGATACTTGCTATGTTTCCGCTCATCCTTACGTCTTATCGAGCCTGGCTAAGAGTACAACCGTGAGCAGATACCCAAGACCTCTGCTCAGTTGAGCGCGAAGCTGTGTGGTGGATCTGCTATGCGGTGTCGGTGGTCTCCAAGTCGTACTGCTTGATAGCGCTCTCACGAAGCTTGTATTTCTGGATCTTGCCGCTCGCGGTCATTGGGTACTCCTCGACGAAGTCCACGTACTCGGGTACCTTGTAGCGGGCGATGTTCTCGCGGCAGTACTCCTTGACATCTTCCTCGGTGAGGGAAGCATCCTCCTTCAAGATTATGGCGGCGGCGACCCTTTCGCCGTACTTCTGGTCCGGGATGCCGTAGACCTGGACATCGGAGATGTCCGGGTGAGCGTAGAGGAACTCCTCGATCTCACGTGGGTAGATGTTCTCGCCGCCGCGGATGATCATGTCGTCCACCCGCCCCATTATCTGGACGTAGCCGTCCTCGTCTATCGTCGCGAGGTCGCCGGTGTGTAGCCAACCGTCCTCGTCTATGACCTCCTCCGTCTCCTCGGGCATCTTGTAGTAGCCCTTCATGACGTGGTAGCCGCGGGTGTAGAGGTCGCCCTGCTCGCCCGTCCCAACTTCCTGGCCAGTCTCCATGTCCACTATTTTGATCTCGACGTCTGGGAGCGCCCGTCCGACCGTCGAGACCCTTCGCTCTATGGGATCGTCGGTGCGAGTCTGGGTGATTACGGGGCTGGACTCGGTCTGCCCGTAAGCGATGGTGATCTCCTCTGCTCCCATATCGTTGACGACCTGTTTCATCACCTCTTCAGGGCAGGGGCTACCGGCCATGATCCCAGTTCGCAAGGAACTGGTATTGTACTTTTCGTAGTTGGGATGCTCGAGCTCGGCGATGAACATCGTCGGCACACCGAGCACGGCGGTGCACCGCTCCTCATGGACGGCTTCGAGGACCACTTGTGGGTCGAAGGTCTCTACCGGCACCATCGTCCCCTCGTGAGCTACCGTGTTAAGCGTACCCAGGACGCACCCGAAGCAGTGGAAGAACGGCACCGGGATGCAGATCCGATCCTCCGGTCCAAGCTCCATACACTCGCCGATGAAAAAGGCGTTCTTGACAATGTTCGCGTGGGTGAGTTGCACACCTTTAGGGAAGCCCGTGGTCCCTGAGGTGTACTGCATGTTTATGACCTCGTCGGCTGAAAGGGAGTTCTGCCTCTCTGCGAGCTCGTCGGCGGATACCTTCTCGGCTTCTTCCATGAACGACTCGAAGCTCATCAGATGGGGCGCGTTCGTAGCTGCTTCGTCCCCGATGAGCACGACGTGCTTGAGGTGGGGTAGCCCCTTGCCCATCAACTCTTCTCCGGGTTCGGCGGCGAGGTCGGGGACAGCTTCCTCGAGGATCTCCACGAAGTTCGCCTCCTGGGTGCCCTCCGTGAGGAATAACGCCGCCGCGTCCGACTGGTCCAAAGCGTACCGTAGCTCCTGGGCCTTGTATGCTGGGTTAATGGTTACCAGCACTACTCCGGCTTTACCGGTGGCGAACTGCAGGGTCACCCACTCCGGCACGTTCTGTCCCCACACCGCCACATGGTCACCCTTCTTCACTCCCAGCGCCATCAGCGCCCGGCCGCACTTGTCGACGACCTCCTTGAACTCCGTGTAGGAGTAGCGGAGTCCCCGGTCCACGTAGACGAGGGCATCGTCTTCCGGGCGATGCCCGGCCACAAGATCCAAGAGCCCCCCGACGGTCAGCCCCTCGACGTCCTCCAGACGCATGTTCATCCTCCTAACCTAGTTCCCCAAAGATTGGCAAAATTGTAGCAGATTAGGCATTTTACGTGTTACCCTGATGGTCGTCGGAAGCGAGTATAGGAGAAGGAACTCTCACCGGTAGAGGTTGTGGATGCGGTGTCGGACCGGATAGATCGTCTAGAGCCCGTCGTGGCACGCCTTCTGGCCGCCGCCAGCCGAGCTATCCTGCGAGGAGGCAGTCCACGTGAAGCCAGAGATCTTCGGGGGTAAAGATACTGGGCCGCTGGTGAGGGTATAGCCGGGAAGTAAAGCACCCCATGCTGCGAAGGAGGTCGCATGGCCATGGGTTCTCACGCCTACGGGGACTTCGTCCCCGACAAGGACGGCCTGTGACGATCGCACCGCGACGTAAAGGTCACGGCAAGCATTCACAGTCACAGGAGAGCCGAGCCAATGAGCATCAGGGTGCGCCTCGCATCGTCACCCCGCGGTGATCTCGGGACGTGTCGCGAGGGTGAGAGGCTAAGAAGCAGGCTCTCCTACTCGCTGTACGTCGCTTTGTTGCTGGCCCTCTGGGCCTCGCCGCTGATCCTCAATTTGCTTCTGACCTTCAGGAGAGACAGATGAGCTCTACCCCTCCGGAGCTGGGATGCCGGATGGGCTCTCCCTCTGGCCGGGAGCCGGCGTCTCTGACCCCGGAGCATTCGGAAGTTGCAAAGGCGTTTGCTGAACACCGGAGGGTGGCTGTTGCTGAGGGTTAACTGGATTACCCTGTGGAGCAGTGCTGCTACTAGCGGTCTGACCGCTACCCAAGATCGATGGCAGGGTACTCGTAGTCGAAGCTTTATCGCTGCTGGAAGCCTCTGCGGGACAGTCCCCCCATACCCAGTAGGAAAGGCTCTTGCTCATGCCCAGTTGGAGGGCTGTGACCGCGCTGATGCCTATAAGGACGCGAGCCCTCCAGCCGCAACGCCGCTGATCAGAATGGATCTTCGCCGCGACCAGAAGATAGCGAAACCAGGAGAACGGTGCCCTGAGCCTACCTCCAATGTTTGGCCAGGAAAGCCGTGTCTGAAAGCCACCTGGGATCTTGGCCACCTTGGTTGGGGCGCGCCAGATAAACCTTCAGGATGTCGGTGATCGTGGTTACGATCACCGCGCTCAAAGCCAGACCTATCATAGTCCTAGCAATGTCAAAGCGAGAAGTCAGGAGCGCTGCCATGGGCGATGCTATTCCGCCCACCAATATTTTGGCAGGATCGAGGACAAGTTGGTTTTGTTGTTCGTCCACAGAAACCCCTCCGGTGGAACCTGCGGCTGCCGGCGATTGTAGTGGATACGGTTTAGACAAACGACAGCGGGCCGGAAAAGGAAATTGGAGCGATTGAGTGCGATATGGTACCACGTGTAGGTGGTCGCGCTGCGCAGCGAAGTATGGAAGAAAGAAGACCCCGCATAAACGATGCCAACATCGGCGCAGGGAACATGGCCCACAGTATCGTCACGGCTTGGGTTCTTCGGGATCACACTTCAGCAGCCGCTGGGTCTCAACTTTGCGATCGCCTGGAAGCTTATCAGTTGGGAGATTCAGGGTTCGAGTGTAAAAAGAGTCCACGAGTGTAAAAAGAGTCCACCATAAACCACGAGCAGGAACGTTAGTTATGACAGATGGATCCATTCCCGCGGAGACCCGGATCGGCCACGTACACCTAAAGGTCTCCGACCTGGAGCGGGCCGTCCAGTTCTACCGCGACGTAATGGGCTTCGAACTTGTGACGCGCTTGGGCGACGAGGCGGCCTTCCTCTCTGCGGGCGGCTACCATCACCACATCGGCCTGAACACGTGGACTAGCAGTGGCGGCTCCCCGCCAACCCGCGGTACGACCGGCCTCTACCACTTCGCCATCAACTACCCTACGCGTAAGGAGCTGGCCATCGCCCTCAAACGCCTGCTGGAGGGTGGCTGGTCCATTGATGGCGCTACCGACCACGGCACCCACGAGGCCATCTACCTTCACGATCCCGACTTTAACGGCATCGAGCTCGCCTGGGATCGAGAGCGGAGCGAATGGCCCTGGAGGGGCGATCGGCTGAGCTTCGCGGCCCGACCGCTCGACCTCGACGGTCTGCTCGGCGAGCTTGAGAAGTCGGTCTCGTAGTGGTGCTACGCTGTGGAGCCGAGCTCTTTGAAACGTAAAGACGGCCGTCCTCCGAGCCCCGAGCAACTCGCCGGTCAGAAAAGACCCTCAGACGTTCGTATCTCTCCGGATGGTAGCTGGGTCGTATTCGTGGTTCGTCCGTTCGCCAAAGAGGGTGAGCACGCCGTCTCGGACCTTTGGATCTCGCCGTTCTCCGATGGGGAGCTTCGTCGATTCACCTCAGGCGACTGGCTCGATGAGGCACCCCGCCCCTCTCCTGACGGCTCGCGGCTGGCGTTCCTCTCGGACCGGGCCGAACGGGGCAAGAAGAGCCTCTACGCCATCTCCATCGACGGCGGTGAGGCGCTGCGGATCTTCGACGAGCAGGGGGATGTGCAAGAGCCCTCCTGGTCGCCCGATGGACTTTCTGTAGCTGTCCTCTTTAAAGAGCCACAGGCGCAGGAAGATAAGGAGGATAAGGAGGGCAAGGAGCAGCGCGACGACGCTAAGGTATGGGATGCACACTACAGGTACCAGCGTCTTTGGGTTATTGACATCGAGAGCCTGGAGGCGCGTCCGGTCTCACCTGAGGGTCGGCAGGTCTGGGGCTATGCTTGGTCGCCCGACAGCGAACGGCTGGCGATCAACACGAGCGCCACCCCGAAGACGGATGACAGGTTCAGAGAGACGGAGGTAGCCGTCATTTCGCGTAAGGGAGGGATGAGCTGGACTATGTTCCGAACCTTGGGCCTGGCGGAAGACCTTGTCTGGTCGCCCGATGGAGCGTATCTGGCCTACAGGTCCCGCGCCGGGCGGGTCCTCTATGGGGAGTACGTCTACCGCGTACCGCTCGAGGGTGGTGAGGCGCTCTGTCTGACGCCGGGCTACGGGGGCACCGCCGAGTATCTTGGTTCGCTGGGGAGCGATGATCTCCTCCTCCTGGCCCACGAGGGTGTTGCATCCGCGCTCTACCGGCTGAGCTGGGAAGGGAAGCGTTCCCGTTTGAGCATCGGTAAAGCGTCGGGTACGCTCGGTTATTTCGTGAGCGCGAGCGGATACGGGGAGCGCCTGGCGATGGTGTGGCAGAACGGGACCCGTGCGCCGGACGTTTATACCGGCGAGTTGGACGGGGCCGGACAGGGACCGGTGCGGCGAACGCGATTTGGGTCGGAGCTGGAGGGAGCAGCTCTCGGGGAGGTAGAGGTGGTGCGGTGGGAGAGCGACCCCAGCGTTGAGGTCGAGGGGATACTCGTCAAGCCGCACGATTATCGTGAGGGCGAGCGGTATCCGCTCATAGTGCAGGTACACGGCGGACCGACGTCGTTGTGGGCAGACAAGTTCTGCGCCTCTTGGCGTGACTGGGCGCAGGCGCTCGCCGGGCGAGGGTACGCGGTCTTGCTGCCGAACCCCCGGGGGAGCACCGGTCGCGGTCCAACTTTCTCGAACGCCGTCTTCGGCGACGTCGGCGGTGGGGAGCTGCGGGATGTGATCTCCGGGGTAGACGCCATGGTCGAACGCGATCTGGCTGACCCAGAGCGGCTGGGGATCGGCGGCTGGAGCTGGGGCGGTTACCTGACCGCCCTGGCCGTGTCGCAAACGGACCGGTTCAAGGCCGCCGTTATGGGGATGGGCGTCTCGAACCTCATCAGCGACAACTCCTCAGGCGATATCCCGAGCGCGAACCTCTCTTACTTCCGGGAGGCGCTCTACCACGACCCGGACTCGTACTACGAGCGATCCCCGATCCGGCACGTCAGTAACGTACGCACACCGATGCTGATCCTTCACGGGGAAGAGGACAAACGTGTCTCCGTGACCCAGAGCGTCGAGATGTACATCGCGCTCCGAATGCTGGGGGTGGAGACGCAGCTTGTCACCTACCCTCGGGAAGGACATTCTATCGAGGAGCGTAGGCACCAAATAGATGCGATCCGGCGCATCCTCGGCTGGTTCTGTAAACACCTCTAAGAGGCAGAGACAGGCATGTTATTGCCGTGCTACTCGTCTACAGGGTCCTACTGCC
>JAFAPF010000116.1 GCA_019247245.1 Rubrobacter sp.
TCGCCGCGAAGATGGGCCGCTCGGCCAGGAAGTGCTCCGAGAAGAACAGGCTCTCGTAAGCCTTGAGCTGCGGCAGCGCGTCGTTAGGGTCCTGTACGTCGTCCAGTACGTTGTTGGTCCTATCCTTAAGGAGTTGGGTATAAAGCAGCTGCTTCCCGTAGTCCCACTCGTAGAGGGCCTGGCTGGCGTCGAGCCCCTCGTAGCACTGTAGTCGAATGAGCCTGCGCCCCGTGGTAACAGAAAGCGCCTTGGCAAGCTCCGTCTTGCCCACTCCTGCAGGCCCCTCGATCAGGATGGGCTTCTCGAGCCTGGTAGTCAGGAAGACCATCGTAGCTAGCTGATGATCGATTATATAACCGTCTTGCTCGCGGAAATGATCGATGACCTGCTCTATGTTCTCGAAAGTGCTCTGCTTTCCCAAACTGCTCTGTTGTGTATCACCAAAGGCGGTCATACAATCCCTTCTCTCTCCTATCTCCAGCGGTTTCATGGTTATACCATACCCATTTGCCGAACCTACCGCCCGAAACCGAAGAGCGAGGGGGAGGCCAGTCGGCCTCCCCCTCGCTCTCACAATCAGCTTCGGGAGCCGAAGATTTCCGGTTTCATGCGCTCGGAGCAACCCAGGCCCACAGATTGCTTAGTGTACTTAGAGACTGTTTGGTAGGGGTGAGGGTTAAACCCCTATTTGGTGTTCTGGTGTGTGCGGAGGACCTATCGGATAGCTTGCTTTAATAGAAACGCTGCGAAAACCGAGAGATCTACCCAGCAAGAACAGCTCATAAGAGGCTGTTCCCCATGTAAAAGAAGTAGATTTGGCTCCTCCAAGTCTAACCTTACTACTTATCAAACACACTTTTAGTACATAGTGCCGCTGATGGCCTCCTTAACCACCGGCCTCACGCTCTCGAAGTAGCACTCCCTGGGGTTTCCAGGCGTGCAGGCGTCACCCAGCACGTGCTCCGTGATACGGTCTATACTCTCATCGTCATCCGGTATCTGCGTACCGGCATCCTTATAGAAGCCCACGCCCATTCGGGTCTTGGGATAGGTATTTTCGTTGACGGAGGCGAAGTTCTCCGGTATCTCGAGGTCCTTTAGCAGCGTGACGGCCTCGTCCACCGCTGCCTCTGCAGCCTGCACCTTCGTCATACCTTTGGTGTCGAGCCCCATCGCCTCTGCAATATCGGCGAAGCGCTCGTAATAGGTAGGAATGTTGAACTCCCAAACGCGGGGTAGAGCGACGGCGTTGTTGAGCCCGTGGTGGCTGTCATAGAAAGCGCTGACCGCGTGGGAGATTGAGTGGATGATCCCCAGACCACCGGAGTTGAATGCCTGCGCCGCTATGTATTGCGCGTACATCATGCCTCTGCGAGCCTCCAAGTTATGGGGCTCATATGTGGCGGTCCGGAGGTGCTCCGAGGTAAGCTTGATCGCCTGTAGGGCAGGGCCGTAGCTCGGTACCATGTGAAGCCGGGAGACGTATGGCTCGGAGGCGTGGGCCAGCACGTCGAACCCGCACTGGGCGGTGAACCTCTCCGGCAGGTCGTAGTAGAGCACCGGGTCGAGTATCGCCAGGGTACATACGCTCGCGTCGTCGAACCCCACCCACTTGTGCGGAGCATTCTCCGAGGTCGTGTCCGTGATGACGTACGCCCAGCTCGTCTCGGAGCCTGTCCCCGCCGTGGTGCTGACCGCGATATGCGGGGGATTGACCGGGTTCTCGGACTTGTTGAAGCCCTCAAACTCGTTGATGTTCCGTCCGTCGTGGGCTACGACTATCCGGCAGCCCTTAGTCGCGTCATGGCTGCTGCCCCCGCCAACGGAGATAAAGCTGTCACAGCTGTTCTCCGTGTACATCTGGTAGCCATCCATGACATTGTAGTCTTTAGGATTGGACTCGATCTTGTCGTAGACCACGACCTCGACGCCCTCGTGTTCCAGCTTACCGACGATGTCGTCGATTATCCCTGATCCTCTGAGACCGGAGGTCATCAAGAGCGACCTCTCGAAACCCAGATTCTTGGCCTCGGGTCCGATGAGCTCATAAGCACCCGGGCCCATGATCGCGCGGTTTATAGGGTGGAACTCCAAGATCGGCATATCCCACAGTTGGGCGGTATCCATACTTACCTTTCTCTTTACTTATATCGTTTGTCGCTAGCTGGTTTCTCTTATGCGTGCGCTCACGCCTTAATAACGTTATTAAGGGTCTTTCATGGCATCCCTTCCCCTTGACTAGTCAACGTCTATTGACCTCACTCCTAGTCCCTGTTGGTAGGTCATTGTAAAGTGAGCTCGCTCATCGTGTCAATTCCTTAGCTGAGGCAACGATTACATGAGGCGGTGATATAAGGCAGTAGCAGCGTGTCTGTCAGGCCTTGCTAGCTAACCCGATGTGCGGGTTTTTTCAGACGAGTGGCTTCGAGAGCTGGAGGGGTTGGTTGCCCATCAGATGGTTGAGCAGGAAAGCTACGCTGTGAGAGAGGACTTTGCCCAGCAGCCTGCCGGCCAGATGCCACGGATCGCCCGCCCACACCCGCTTTATGCAGTAGCGTCCGGTGAGCTGCGAAAAGACGGTGTCTATTCTGTAACGAAGCCGGCTTAGGAAAGCACTCCTTTCGGGATCTGGATCGAATTTCTTGGAGGAGTATGGGCCCAGAAGTTCTATGCCCATCGTCGCTAGCTCTTGTTTTGTCTTGAGCGAGTGGTAGTTGCGGTCTCCGAGAAGAAGGCCAGAGAGGTGGACTGGGCAAGTTCTGGGAGCATGGAGAGCTCGTCGTGGGCATTATTGGCCGGAGTCACCGAGATGCGGGTGATCACCCCTGGCAAGCACACCCGTAGCATGTGCACCCTCCCGAATCCCTAGAAGGTCTGTTTGAGGAGAGTGTCTTTGCCGAAGGCGGCCTCTGCTCCAAGAGCTCTTGCTAGAGGTGCTCTTTGACCTTCCACAGGTTGGCTGCCTACTCTGAAAGTGGTGCGATGCACCCGCCTCAGGAGGTTCGGGAAGAAGTGGGCGTAGTGACGCCGGAAGTACGCAAAGAGCCCACAGTGTCTTCCTCAAGCCCCAAGAACTCACCGACGACCTCGATGGTGAGGACTTCCGAGTCGAAGAGTAGGAGCGGGTGCGCGCTCTCGGAGAC
>JAFAPF010000117.1 GCA_019247245.1 Rubrobacter sp.
TGCGGGGATGAGGAGGCACGTGAGGTTGTCGAGCAGCTGAACCGAGATGCGGGCTACGAGCCGGTCTACGCAGGACCTCTTGAGAACGCCGAAGCGCAGGAGAACTTCCTCAAGCTAATGTTCGGGATTAACCAGGGTGGAATGGGCGCATTCTATTATCGGATAGCGCCTCCTGATCAACTCTGAGCCTACCATCGAGCATATATCCACTGAATTGCCGCTTCGGGTATCTTCTCGGAATACCCGACAAGTCTGACCTAAGTCTGACCTGATAGCATCATGCTGGCAGCGTATTAGGGTTAACCTGCTAAGGGAAAGCGGGAGGAAGGAGGAAGTTGTATATGCTCACTTACCCGACCAAGGGATCAGGACCATCAGGGACAGCGTGAGGCGGCGCGTAGCTGCCCTCCTACGAGAAGTAGGGACCAGTGAGCAGCTTTACCCAGAATGAGATCGACTACCTCGGGAGTGTACTACTCGGTCGCATCGCGACCGTAGGCCGCGACGGGACCCCGCACATCGCGCCAGTTGGCATGTTCTCCTACAACGCCGATCTCGACACCATAGATGTCGGCGGGCACGATCTGAGGAACACGAAGAAGTTTCGCGACGCTGCACGAAGCGGACGCGCCGCCTTCATTGTGGACGATCTCCCCTCCACCGACCCGTGGCAGCCACGGGGTGTCGAGGTCCGCGGACGGGCGGAGGCCATGGAGGGACCGGAACCACTGATCCGCATCCATCCAGAACGCATCGTCGCCTGGGGTATCGACACCGGCAGCTTCCAGCGGAATAGTCGGTCGGCCGAGGGGCCAGAGACGTCTTCTAAGTGAGCGCGTCAGGCGAGAGGCAACCCTTCATCCACCGACTACCTTAATATTCACCAAGTCGCCTAGAAGGAAAGTTCTCGGAAACGTAGGCGGCTGCAAAAGCACGCCAAGAGGTCGGAAGCACGACCAACACGATTGTAAGGGCGGGCACTATAACTCCTACGAAAGCAAGGAACATCGTTGCCGCATCGGGCGCAAAGACTAACCCTGGCGCTGCCGTAAGAAGGTTTATTGCAGAAATGACAATGCTCAGCCACAAGCCCCATGTTCTTAGCATCCATAATCCTACGGTGGCGAGGAAGCCCAAGATGCCCTGCACAATCCCCGCGTAAAGGACGACCGTCGGTATTTCGTCGGCTCCGGGCAACCACAGACCCAGGAGGTTCAGTAAGCTAATTAGCGCTAGTAGGATAGCGGCCACGGTTACAGCAAGAGGTCTTCGCACGTAGATCCTCCTTCCTTCCGCCTTTTTGTAGGCGGGAGTCGCATAACACCTCTGTATCATGCCACCAGGAGAACTTTCGCGCACCTCTGTTTATTCACCTAATCGCCGATAAGCCTGGTTCTCGGAAACTGGGCTTCCGGCGTGGGAGATTCTCGTAAACTCAGGGGGCATGAAAAGAGCCGGGGCTGCTAGACCCCGACTCCCTGTCGGTGTACCCCCTAGGCTAGGCCCGATGCTCTAGATAGTTCTTGAGCACACTCTTACTTATGGCTAAGACTCGGCCTTGACGAGACCCACGAGGTGGCCCTCGGGGTCAGCAAACATCGCGATGCTGGCACCGTCGGACACGTCCATCGGCCCCATTACTGTGCTGCCCCCTATACTCTCGATCTTGCTCAGCGTCGCCTCCAGGTCGGGAACCGCAACGTAGAAGGTGACGTGGCCTGCGCTGCCATCCATAGCTTGGCCGATGCCCCCGTTGATGCCACACTCACCGCCAGGGTGCGCCATCGCGTAGTAGCCCGATTCTTGAGGGGCGCTCGGAACCGCCAGCTCGATCTGCCAGTCGAACGCCTCCCCGTAGAAGCTCTGGAGGGCTTGTGCATCCTTTCCGACGACCTGGAAGTGTACAACCGGATCACCCAATTGCGGCTCCTCTCTATCTTGGTGTGCTGAAGCGTGCATAAGCGGACTATACGGTCAGCGTGGGCTTTCACAACCCCAAAATTTTCGAGGCCTCGCACTAGCCAGTATCCGAGTTTTCGAGAGAACAGAAGCAGCAACTCATTCACTTTCACTTGTCACTTTCACTTGTACCGAAAACGGCCGTTTTTGGGACAGAGCAAATGAAGCTAGTGCCAGTGATGCCAGATTCTTAGCCAAGCCTCCCGCCTAGTTTAAGTCTCCGAGCAACCTGTTCATTTCGTAGTCGTCAGGATGAGCGGTGTACCACTCTGTCAAGGCAGCCTTAGCTACCTTGATCTGAGCCGGTGTTCGGGCTGCGTTGGCTAGGTTTATAAGCTCCTGGCGCTCCTGTTCCATATCGGTAATGGTACTTTGCCCCGAGTACCTAATGGGAGTAGGTTGCGGAGAGGGGAGGATTCGAACCTCCGACACCGGTATCAAACCGATGAAGCGGCCAGAGAATCTGCAGACCGCTTGCAGTAAGCCACTGTGCCACCTCTCCACGGATGATGGGCAGTATACAGAGAGTACCCGACTCCTGTGAAAAGTACCGAAAACGGACCTTTTCGGAACACTGTTCGGAGAAGCCCCGTTGTGCTAATGTCTCAGGTCCACAACTTCCTCTTGAGTCCTATCATCAGTGCCCGGAAGTCAGTACGATCATTGCTCTTATGATCATGAGGTCCGCACCGCGAAGCTTCGGGAGTCCGCTTTCCCCCCGGTCGCTCCCTCTCCCTCACGCCTGTCTCCATCGCTTACTTTCGGATCAGTGCACAGGATACCGCTTCAGCGTCCTAACAGCTTTCCCTGTAACCGGGGCTCCATTAGGCTCGTCCGCCGCCTGTCATGTTTAGGGCTTACTGGTTTCGGGTAGCTACAGTAATGTCATGATATCGGCAGTTTCCTTCGTGCTAGGTGCTCGTCGGGAACACCCGTCGCGCACAAAGGCGCAGAAGGGAGAAGGACGTGGGTGGAAAGAGCAGCAGCCAAGACAGGACGGAAGGAGGCCTGGATAAGGCTAAAGGCCGCGTAAAGGAAGCAGCCGGCGCTGTGACGGGGGATAAGGAAACGAAGGCCGAGGGACGATCAGAGCAGACGAAAGGCACCCTCAAAGAGAAGAAGGGTAAGCTAAAGAACCTGTTTGAGTAAGCAAGATACTAACCGCTAAGTTATCCGGGGTCCTTCGGGGCTCCGGTTCTTCTTTGCTAGGGCTGGGGTATTCGCAGAAAGGATAATGCGCCTCAAGCTACTAGCGAGATGATGGTCGGTTCCGAAAAGGGACGTTTGTGGTACGCATAATTGTTTGTTGAAGCAAGCTCTGAGTAGTTTGCTATTATGCAGCAGCGCTACTAGAGCACAGTCAGTACAAGGGAGACTCAGTGCGAGTAACCGTGGCTAGTAAGGTCTTTGCCGTCGCAGCGATCTCAGTGCTTATCATCCTACCAAGTTTGCTTGAGATGCTGAGCCCGGCTCCCGCACGAGCACAGAGTCAGTATTCAGCTCAGTATCAGTACCAGGCACCTTATCAGTCCCAGACACCTTATCAGTCCCAAACACCTAATCAGTACCAGTCCCAAGAAGCATCTACTCCACCAACACCAAACAGCCCCTGCTACAGCTCAAACTGCAGCTCCTCATGGCATTATCTACCTCTCGCACCCAAAAAATAGTGACATTTGCTTGGATGGTACCGAGCCTATGAAACCTGATCTAGGGGGCATACCGAAAAGGTCCTTTTCGGTACATAGCTGATCAACTCTCGGAAGAACCTGAACTAGGGAACGAGTTGCCTCTTCTATTCTCTGATCCTCACCAGCCATAGAGGGGGAAAAGAGGACATGGACTGGTCGTATACTGCACCTTATGACAATCAAACTGTACGGCTTTGGAGGCTCGCCGAACGTGCGTAAGGTTAGCCTGCTTGCGGCGGCATTGGACATCCCCTTAACTCACGTGACCCTGGATTTCACCAAGGGAGAGTTTCGCTCGCCCGAGTATCTCGCTATGAACCCGAACGGCAAGGTCCCCACCATAGACGATGATGGCTTCGTTCTTTGGGAATCAGGTGCGATCCTGAGGTATCTTGCTGCGAAGCGACCCGAGCGGGGGCTGATGCCCTCCGATCCCTTCGAGCAGGCGCACCTCGATCAGTGGCTATTCTGGTGGAGTACACACCTCGAGCCGGCTTTGGATCGCCTCGTCTACGAACGTCGGGTCAAGCCATTGTTCCTTGGCCTGCCCGACATCGATCCGAGCATCGTGGCAGAGGCCAAGGCGGCTCTGGAGCGGTTCTTGCCCGTCCTAGACGGGCAGCTCGCAGGCAAGGAGCACGTTCTTGGAAAGCTTAGTATTGTGGACTTCGCAATCAGCCCCCCTCTAGATGGCACTGCGACATTACAGGTCGACCTCAGCCGCTATCCGAACGTGACGGCCTGGCTGGAGGGTATGCGAGCAAAGCCGTACTGGAAAGGCGCATAGAAGAGGATGGCGCGCAGCTAGCTCTGTGCCCTCCTCTTGAGGG
>JAFAPF010000123.1 GCA_019247245.1 Rubrobacter sp.
GCTCCGGGCGCCCCACCTTCTTCCGTTTCGGTGCCTTGACAGACATAGGAGCATCCGGTAAGGGGAGCGAACCCAGAGTAGGCTTTGATCTTGCAGGATTAGTCTCGCCTATGAGCATGCCAACTATTCGGGAGCGGCATGCGCCGATCCTGGTCGAACGCGCGGGAAGTGATCTTGATTCCCGGAGGCGTGTAGCGACGGATCCTCTCGGCGTCGTCGATGCTACGCATCACGTTGGTAACCACGGCCGGGTCGAACCCGGCATCGATGAGGTCTTTGAGGCTGGCGGAGTGCTCTACGTAGCGCTCGACGATCTCGTCAAGCACTTCGTAGGAGGGCAGGCCCTCTGGGAGGGTGGCTTGCGAACTGCTTTGCATGTCGAGGATGCGCCGCGGGCACACCTCGGCGATGCTGTTGCGGTAGCGGCCAAGATCGTACAGCAAAGTCTTCGGACAATCCTTCAGAGGTGCGAATCCGCCTACGAGGTCTCCGAGCAGGTTCGCGGCCCCCACGGAGATGTGGGTCTTGTTGCTGGTGGCGAGCACGAGATAGCCGCGTTCGTCGAAGATGTCGCTGAGCGCGACCGCGCGGGCGCGCGCATAGCGGCGCTCTCGGCGTACGGCGGCATCCTCTTTAGTCAAGGGTTCCGCCTCATCGGGTACGTCGGCTTCAGTAGTGGGCGTGTCGACGGGGACGGTATCGAAGGCGATGCCGAGGTTGCGCGCGAGAGCCTCGGCGTCGACACGCGCCTCATATGGGGTATCGGGAGCGGGCATGGCCACGGCCAGCACGCCCTCCGGTCCGAGCGCGTCGGCGGCGACCATGGCGGTGACTGCGCTGTCGATTCCTCCGGACAGGCCGAGAGCGACGCCTTTGAAGCCGTTGCGCTCGGTGTAGTCGCGCACCCCCATTACCAGCGCGTCCCACACGGCCTCGAGGTCATCGAGCGGGGGTCGAGGGTTCCAGGCGCCGGGCGGGGCGCGGTGGGGCGTCGGGCGGGTGTGCACGTTGCCCAGCGGACCTTTGATCGGCCGGGCTTCGGGGACTGGTACGTCGACGCCGAACCGGTCCTCGTCAAACTCGGCGCCACGAGCGAGAAGGGTGCCCTCGCCGTCGACTATGATCGAGCCTCCATCGAAGACTACGTCGTCTTGGCCGCCGACGAAGTTGACGTAGACTACCGGCACACCGTTGCGGAGCGCCACCTTGCGGGTGAGGTCCAGGCGACTGCGGGCTTTCCCCCGGTGGAACGGGGAGGAGTTGGGCACGAGCAGGATCTGCGCCCCCGCCGCCGACTGTGCCTCCGGCGGTCCGTCGGGCGACCACATATCCTCGCAGATCGAAACCCCCACCACAACGTCGCCGATTCGCCAGACCAGGTTCGGCCGGGAGCCCGGCGCGAAGTTGCGCGCCTCGTCGAAGAGGTCGTAGATGGGTAGGAGCACTTTGTGGTAGCAGCCTCGCACTTCCCCATCGCACAGTAGCTTCGCCGCTATAGACACGTCTCGCTCGCGGGTGTCCCACGAGCGCTGAGGCGGCACGCGGTCGATCGTGCTCAGGATCGTAGTCATGCGCCCCGACAGCTTGGTCAACCGGTCCAACGCCTCCTCCGCGTCGTCGACGAACTCACGGTGAAGCACTAGGTCAGCCAGTGGGTAACCGGTCAGAACAAGCTCGGGTAGCACAAGCACGTCGGCCTGCGCTTCCTGCTCAGCCCAAGCCATCGCCTCGATTATGCGCTCGGCGTTACCCTCTAGATCGCCAACCCGGTTCGGCAGCTGCGCAACCGCGACGCGTAAAACCGTCATAGTATCTCCCCTGACACCCAAGGCCTGCGCCCTCGGCCGTCCCTGGGGTAACAGAGAGGCAGAAGCCACGCTTGCCGTACCATACTAGAGCCCTCATAAATTATACCTTCCGTGTATGTGTGCACGGGGGTGATACCTGCCGCCAGAACCCCCACTCGCTGCAGATTTTGTCCTCAAAGTGACATGAGGTTGTTTGCGCAGTAAGGATTAGAGTGGTTAACATCGGTAGCGAGGGCACGCAAACTCTGAACCGTCATGGAGTTGGTTTTTGAGGGAAGCTTTTGCTAGGAGGAGCGGCCTGTTACGTCGAGCTTCGGAGCCAGGATTGATCCCCCTTGTGTTGACGAATGTTCGTTTTAGGCCGGAGAATGAGAGAAGTGGTCCCTCGGGATGCAACTACTCCGTACAAATTAGAAACGGGGACGCTTGTCCAGCCAGGTCGGTCACAGCACCCCCTCGTTCACCCCCAGCTGGTACCAGTTAGAAGCGATCTTCTGCTGCGCGTCGCTCAAGGTCATCTTCCCCGAGCACACCAGCTTGTTGGTCTCGTTCTCGACCTTGTCCTTCGTCTCCGATCCCGTGCCAGTATTGGCGAGCTTGTCGCCCTTGGTCTCGTAGGGCTCGGGCCACAGGTTCTTCGGGTCCTTCGGTGCCCCCCCGAGCTCCAGCGAGATGAGGTGGTCTTCCTCGTAGTCGGAGGGGCCGCCCGGTAGCCCTTCGTCGTGCATCTGCTGGCGCTTTAGGTCGTCGGTGTAATTCGCGGGCGGGCGGACGGTCTTGGTGAAG
>JAFAPF010000198.1 GCA_019247245.1 Rubrobacter sp.
AATACCTCGCCGTTGCGATCGTAGACCACACCACGCTGCGCCGGTATCTTGACCGACCGAGTCTGAGTAGCCTGCGCGGTATTAGTGTACTCGTCCCCAGTCAGAACCTGCAGGTACCACAACCGAAAGCCCAAGATCAAGAAAATAATGGAGACGAGTGCGGCGAACCCTACGACCCGAACTTGCATCTTGGCCCTCGTAACCGAGGGCTCGGTTACTTTTTTCTTACCATTCTTCCTGCCAGAGCTTCGCAGGCGTTTGACGTTCACCGGAGACCGGAGCATGCCCCTAGACACCACCCGAGGTTACGTGTTGATAAATCGTCGGCATCGCCGCTAACCAACCTTCCAGGCTCGAACGAGCACACGTGGAGAAGTTCGGTAGCGTACACGCCTGGAGCGCCAAAACCTCGTTGTCCTCGACCGCATCGTTGGCGTGTATTCGCATCCCTCCCAATATGAATCTCCAAACGCCTCAAGGACCCTACTCTAACGCGATGTATTGTATCTAAAAAAAGCTCGTCTACTAGTTTAGGCGCTTCTCAAAGCCACTGGAAAGAGCGAAGCCGCCCCCTACTCTATACCTTCTCCGCGAAGAGCTTGCGTGCTGCGACGCTCTCTTCATCGAGAAACGTAGCTCTTGCAGGCTTCGGCGGTGTACTTGCCAGGCGGCACATACTCGCTGGATCTCCTCCTGAAGACAAACTTCAGACGCGGCGGACACGTTCTCGTTCTTCTCAAATAACCTCCCTCTCGTCGAGAATCTCAAACCTCGTTCCTCGCCCGAAAAAAGGGAGAACATCGACCCTACGCTTACTCTCTCGCCTTGCGCCTCCGTGGCCCCTCTGTTCGGCAAGTACTCTAAGCTCAGGCGCACAAAACTGTTCTGGGCCTGCTCTCGAAGCGGGCCGTATCGGGCGGCGGGTAGAGGCTTGCCTCCTAGCTTGCAGCGACGCCCCGAATGCCAGAGGGGAACAATCTTCTCTGCTAGCGCGGCGTTTTTGGCTCCCAGAAATGCCTCGACGCCTTAAGTCATTGCCACGAGAGAGTACTCACCACTGTCAGCCACGATGCGCGCCTTTTGGAGGCAGTGTTGGACAGCGTGATCATCCTTCGCGCACTGCGCTGTTCCTTACCGTGTCTCTTTTAGCGCACGTTAAAAGAGACACGGCGGGAACGCTTCCAGAACAAAAGCGTTGCAGCGCTGTGCAGAACGTGGGCCGTCGTCAGGTCCAAAGGCCCCCCGTGCGCTAAGAGAAAGCCAAAAAAGAAAGCCTGCTCCAACCGAAAGCAGCGTCCACACGAAGAACCGAGGCTCGGGAACAACATGTAGTAGAGCGCCAAAGAGAACCGAAGCGGCTATGAGCCTGAGCTCGGGTTGCAACGCACCCCGGAAAAAGGTCTCCTCTCCAACGCCGGACAGCACCGAGACCAGTATGAGTTCGCTTTTGCCGACCCTATCTATAAGATGCGGGCCAAGCTCGTCCGAGAGCTTTTTCACGACCGGCAAAAAGCGGTATAGACAGAGAGCCAACGCTACCGTACCACAAGCTGTAACCACGCCCACAGAGAAGCCCAAGAACGGCGAACGACCCAGTATGGAGAGGTGTCGATCCCTGAGCGCACTAATAACGACCCCCGCGAGGAAAAGCGTGCCATAGAAAACGGCCGCCAGCCCTACAAAACGGGGACCCATCAGGTCACGCGAGGCTGAGGCCATCTGCACGAACAACTATAGTTCGGTATTGTACCGAGGACGCAGAGCCCCACGGGTTCAGCAAAAGACATAGTAACGTCTCGAAATTACCCGGAGGTACAGGAAAAGCGATGATCAATGAATCAATCTTCAAGGCCTACGATATCCGGGGCATCTTTCCCGACACCTTAAACGAAGATGTGGTCCAAAAGATCGGATATACGTACGCAAACTACCTCAGGCTTTCGGGCTCCCGCGTGGTCGTCGGGCGCGACATGCGCCTGTCTGGCGAGGCTCTAGAGGAAGCATTTATCCGGGGTGTGACCGAGGCCGGAGCGGATGTTTTGGACATAGGGCTCGTCTCCACGGATGCCCTTTACTTCGCGGTTGGACACCTCGAAGAACCAGGCGGGGCTATGATCACAGCCTCGCATAACCCAAAGGAGTACAATGGCCTGAAGCTGTGCCGCGAGGACGCAATCGCCCTCTCAGGTGAAGAGGGCATCTTCCAGATCCGGGACCTTATCTTATCCGGCGAGCTCCCCAAGGCGCACGATTACTCAGGATCCGTCGAAGAAGATGACATAACGGCCGAATACGCCAAACATTGTCTAAACTTTATAAACACGGAGGGTCTAAGATCCCTAAAGATAGTCGTGGACGCAGGCAACGGCATGGCAGGCAAGATGCTCCCACCTATCTTTGAGGGCTTACCCTTCGAGTACGTGCCAATGTACTTCGAGCTTGACGGCTCGTTCCCCAACCATCCGCCAAACCCAATAGAGCCCGAGAACATGGAGGAGCTCCAACAAAGAGTTATCGCTGAAGGAGCGGACTTCGGTGCTGCTTTCGACGGAGACGCGGACAGGATCTTCGTCGTAGATGAGAAGGGGGTTACGATATCTGGAGACCTACTTGCCGCCCTAGTCGCCAAGAACGTGCTTGAAAAGGAACCCGGAGCAGCCATCATCTACAGTGCGGTCTGCTCAAGGGCATTGCCGGAGTTGGTGCGAAGCGAGGGCGGACGTCCGATCCGTACCAAGGCGGGGCACTCGATTATCAAGCCCCAAATGCGCTCGAACAACGCCGCTTTTGGCGGGGAGCACTCCGGTCACTTCTACTTTAGGGATAACTACTTCGCGGACTCAGGCATAATCGCCATGCTCACCGTCGCCGAGCTCCTCGGCCGCCAGCAGGACCCCCTCTCCGAACTACTCGCTCCTATAGACCACTACATCCGCTCCGGTGAGATCAACTCCGAAGTCGAAGACCAGACCACCGCACTAGAAAAGGTAGAAGAACACTACGCGAAGCGAGACAGCGCGAAGATAGACCACCTCGACGGCCTCACGGTAGACTTTGGGGACTGGTGGTTCAACCTCAGGCCATCGAATACGGAGCCTCTCCTCCGGCTGAACATCGAAGCCGGCGATCACGCTACCATGAAACGTGAACGCGATGAGATCCTGAAGCTGGTGCGCGGCTAAACTCGGCGCTTGTCTTTTGGCGAACTAACGGGATAATGGGACAGGTCCGGCTCCTCCTGGCGGCCTAATCGCTCCTGGTTGGGCTCTCTGAATTGACGGTGAGAAGGTTGCGAACCTCATGGACGCCGTCGGTGTTCGCAGCGATCTCACCGGCCGCCGCCTTGGCCTCCTCAGAGGGCGCCTCACCTCGGAGCTCCGCTACCCCGTCGTTGACCTCTACGTTCACCCGAGGAATCATAAGGGTGCGCGGATCCTCCCCGATGCGGGTCCGAATGCGGTTCTCAACCTCCTCCTGCTGCTCAGGGATGTCCACCCTGCCAGGATGGTGCTGGCGACCAATGAGAGGTCCTGCGGAAGGGTCGGAATATTCTCGCTCTGCCCCGGTGAGATTCGGATGCTCCAGTCGTTGGGGCTTGGCAGGATCGGAGACTACTGCCGCAGCAGAGCCGCCTATGGACCCAAGCGGAGAGCCTGTCCCCCAGGTATCGTCGCGCCGGCCAGCTACCTCCCTCTCTCCCGAACGGGCGACAATAGTACCGATCACGAAGCCTAGGAACGCGAAGGCCCCGTATTTGAGGTAGCGGGTAGTCACAGGTTCTCTAGGGCTCAGGGCTCGCCTGGCAAGTCTGGCTTCGGCCTTCCCCGCCTTAAGGGCAGCCCTTCCGACACCCTTACCTGCCTTCGCGGCAGCCCTGGCACCAAGCTTACCAGCCCTCCTACCCGTCTCCGTCTTCGCGCCTGTCTTGGCAACCCTACCAAACATCCTCAACCTCCGTATTCCACAGCTCGCGAGGATTTATTACCCACTATGCGGCGCCGAAAAACCCTGGCTTCTAGCTGGTGCGCTAACATTCGTGGCTACTCGCGTCCTGCGCAGTACGCAGCTTAGGGAGAAGTGTTAGCTTGCGGTAGCGCAGCCGGCGCTCGTTCAGCGGCTCCTCAAACTCAGCCTCGCGGGCAAGCCTGATCACACCGGCCGCACCGGCCTCGACAAGAGCAGCAAGATCCTCTTTTTCACTCAGTGAGAAGCCAGCGGCGTCCAGGCCACGTTTCGTCTCACGCTCGAAAAGCCTTATACGTCGGGCGAAGGAGACGAAGACGCTGCACGGTTCGGGACAGGGAATCTCACCCTCTCCCCGGTCTATTTCCAAAGTAGTCTCGGGGTCTACGTCCCAGAGGGTTTTTTTCAGGCAGACTGCGTCTTCACAGCAAGCTTTGGCGGCGTTCTGGACCCCTTCATCCGAGAGGTGTTGGACCCGCTTGTAGATGCCGCTCTGACGTGCGGCGTTCTCGCGGTAGTTGGTTATCCTTAGTTGCCCCTCGCGGTAGAGGTACCAGTGGACGATTCCCGCCGGGTACAGGTAGTTCATCGCTACCGCAAGCGCTACTGTACCCGACACCCGCAACTCCCAACCCCGCCGGAGGTTAGGAGAACTCTTGAGCGGCCGGTGCTGCCCCGACTCGGTAAGCCGGGCAATCTCACGCGCGTCCCAGGGCTTATCATAAAACGTCAGGTTCACGGCCTCTGCGTCGTCACGATGGCGCAAGCAGTAAGCCCCCGACGCCGATGGACGAATGAGAACCTGGCCGAAGGTTCGTACATCGAGGGCCTCATCTACCCATGCAGCAAACGCCACCCGGGAGGCGACCGCGACATTGGTCACTTCGACGGAAGTGTCAGGAGACGTTTCGGACAACTTCTGTCTCTCGAGCGCGAGACGCGATCAGGTCCGCCATGGAGGGGTGGGTACCGACCGGCGCGCCGTAGAAGATAGTCTTGTAGCCACTAGGGCTAGGTTTGACGGTTACCTCGCCCGTGAGAGCCAGGTCTTCGGGTATGGTTTCGCGGGTGTGCCATCCCTCGGCGATAAAGACGGGGATCAAGACAATGTTCTCCGCCTCGATGTTCCCCACGACGTCCCCGATCCCTGGGTCCTGGTCCAAGAACCCGACCTCTACTATATCGTAGACGTTGCGTCTCTTTATGCGGTCGGCATTGAGGTATATGACCCCGCCTGAACTCTTGTTCAAGTCGGTACCATGTCCGATCAGGACCAGCCCCCAACGGCCCGGCCGAATCCTCTTGTGGCGGAGCAGGTCCTCTGCCCGCTCCATAATTACGTCTGCCATCCCTTCGAACGTTCCCAAAGGCCCCGCATAGCGCACCGTCTTGCCGCCCTTGCAGGTTACGGGACCCGCGAGGTCGAGCTCGCGCGGTATTACTTGTTGGGTGAAGTACCCCTCCGAAATGAAGGCCGGCACCACGTAGACGTCCTGTGCCTCGACAGTGTCAAGGACGTGGCGCATGGAAGGCTCCTCCTTCCAGAAGCACTCGACGACCTCATCATACTCCTCGGCGTATCGCTCCCTGATACGCCTCGCGTGCTCGAATACCGGTAGGCTGGAGTCCCCGCTCAAGTGAGATCCGTGGCCCACGATAACGAGAGCCTTCACGTTCGGGGTATCTCCTCTGTGGCCGCACTACTCATCGGTCGCATAACATAACGATTTTACCCTAAAAAGACGTGCGATCCCCTGTAAGAGCTACCTCATCCACAGGTCTCAAGCATCGAGCTACTGCTCCAACGACGCTAGTACTCTCGCCCTGCCGAGGTAACGCATGTGCCGGGCGTCAGCCGAAGCCGCCGCGTTCGGGTGGAAAGCTATCGTCCTGGTGCTGGACGGACACGATGGTTCAGGAACCTTACGCCATACTCGAGGGATATGAGAAAGGCCGCGGCTACGATAGGAGTTTCGGTTGCCGTGGGTTTTAGGCGGGTGTCGGAACGCAAGAGACCATCGAAGTTTGCAATGGCTTGTAAGCCACGACGGGAGTACACACCACCGGTCTTTATAACGCCGTGCGCCATACGCGAAACGTCCTCTGCTTCCTTGCGGCCAACCCTGCTCACCACGTCGAGATCCGGGACCTCCGAGAGAACCTCCAGGTACGCCTGCACGAGCGCGGGTCGGGTCGCCTCGATACGGACGAGGGCGCAGTACAGTGAGGGACGAGCAAGATCCCGGGTGATTTCGAAGTCACGAGCGTACTCGCGAGCTATCGGGTCCCGGTCAGCGGCGAAGCGCATCGCATCCCGGAGCGTTGCATCCCGCCCCGACCCCAAGGTAACATCGAGCGACCCAGCGAGTGCCTGGGAGTAGCCAGGCCAGGTCACCTCAAGGGCCTGGGTGAAGAGGCGAGCATCCTCGCGCGAGAGCCCGGCTAACACCTTCCCCAAACGTTCACCGAGTAGCGCCGCACACGCCAGCGGCGCCAGGTACCCCGCCGCCCTCAAGTCCGCGTACCCGGCGACGGAGCGAGAGCCTAGGATGGCCTCTAAGACAGTACCTCCCACCCGGCGGCTCGCGGCTTCAGAGGCAGACGCTGCCAGAGCGGGGATGCCGAGGAGGCGTGTCTCATGGGCAACCATCCCATCCGAGTAGCGAGAGTTAACCCCTGGCATCGGCGCGCTATAACCTAGAAACAGAGCGCTCGCTACTGCAGAGGCGACCTCCGGCGGCGAGATGGCCGGCTTATGAGCACTTCCCTCCGTCATCCGGCAGCGTTCAAGGAGCTTGCTAGAGCGCCTTCTCTAGATCTTCGAGGAATTTGCACCCCTGGCTGGTCGCTGGAGGAGTCCTCGACCTTCTTGGCCCGCACTATCCCCTCTCTGTCTACGACGAAGTACGCTCGCTGGGAGAAGCCTCCCTTGTGTTTTACACCGTACTCCTCGACGACAGCACGCTGGAAGTCCGAGAGCAAGGGGAATTCGATGCCTCTCTCTTCAGCCCACGTCCTGGTCACACAGGGCATGTCTACGCTTATCCCCATGATTTTCGCGCCCTTCTCTTCGAACCGTCCGATCTCCTATTGCGGGTGGCCCATCTGGTCCGTGCACACGCTCGACCAGTCCCCGGGTAGAAGAACAAAACGACCGGCCCCTCCCGCCTCGCGCTGTGGAGCGTCACCTCGTTGTCCTAACTATCCGCCGGTAGTGTGAAATCTGGGGCTTTCTGCCCTACCTTCAGAGCCATGCAAGCCTCCTCCGTGCTCCTCTGTTTCCAATATTCTATCCCTTCTCAACGCCCTGACGGGTAGAATTACGTCCCGACGTAACACACGCTGGCAGGAAGTGGGTTCCTATAGAGCCTCGTGGCGCTGCCAACCACGAAGAGAGCGTAACCGAGACGAGCGAGGGCAAACCTTGACCAGTACTCACAGGCCATCCCTAATGCCCGAAGGTGCCTTCGAGAAGTGCATTCCCGAAGGCACCTTCGGTGCGGAAGAAGAGCTCTGGCTCGCGGACCCCCAGTCAATGAAACTAGCCGGTGGGGCCCAAGAGATACTAAGTAGAGCTCCCAAAGGTCACTTCACCGGGGAGCTCATAGACTGCGAGATCGAGTCGAACACCAACGTTCACGAGGAGCCAATCGAGGTGCTCAAGGAGCTGGTAGCGAGGCGGCGGTTCCTCCTCGTAGAAGCAGAGCGTTTAGGCCGCGTACTCGGTACAAGCGGGACCCATCCCCTTGGGGACTGGCGCGAGCAACAGATCATAGACGAGCCACACTACCGGCGCCTCGAGGATAAGCTCGGCTGGCTCATTAGACGCAACAATACCTTCGGGCTACACATGCACTACGCCGTGCAAGGGCGAGATAAGGCCATCTACCTCTTCAATCGCCTCCGAGAGTATATACCGCACATGCTGGCTCTTTCCGTGAACTCGCCCTTCTGGCAGGGCGAGTTCACGGAGATGCTGTCCACTCGCATACTGATCTTTTCTCGTTCCATCCATCGCGCCGGCCTCCCGGAGCCCCTTCGGTCCTGGAACGACTACCTAGATTACGTGGACTACGTAGGGCGCTCGGGCACCATGCACAAACTGGGCGAGATCTGGTGGGACGTACGTCCCCACCCCAGGCTCGGCACCATCGAGCTGCGCGCCTGCGATGCCCAAACGGATCCTGCCCGTACCGAAGCCCTACTCGTTTTGACCGCCGCCCTCTGTGACTCCCTCAGGGAGGAGTACGAGTCTGGCGAGCGCCGGCCTATCCTGCCCAGCCGCGAGATCGAGGAGAATAAGTGGAGCGCTCAGCGCTATGGCCTGAACGGCGACTTCGTGGACCATGGCTCGCACGAAGGCGTGAAGACACGTAAGGTCCTCGAAGGTTGGTTGGAGCACCTTGAGCTGCGGACGAAGAAGGACCTTTCGGCGGTCGTACGTATCCTGGACAGACCAACGGAAGCCGAACGCCAGCTCGAAGTGTGGCACGAGACAAGCTCCATCGCCGAGGTAGCCCGTGACATAGCAGCGAGGTTGCGTGCGACAACAGAAAGCATCGAGGAGCCTTTCTGAATAGAAGCCACCCGGCGGCTTATCTCAGCAGGGAATCTTGCTGCTACAGCGGCAGTAGAAGTACCAAGTCACCGCTACGCAGGTCACGTAGAAGACGATGAACATCATCAGCGCCGCCTGTGGTCCACCGGTCGCTTCCAACGAGGCCCCGAAAGCGCGAGGGATGAAGAAGCCCCCGTAGGCAGCAACTGCCCCGATGAAGCCTAGGGCGAAGGCACCCTCTTTGAGACCCTGACGTCTCGCCTCTGCCACCACGCCCTCACCCTGGTCCTGGGCCTCCTGCTCGCGCTCAGTGCGGAAGATAACGGGGATCATGCGGTAGGTCGAGCCGTTACCGATGCCGGTGGTGAGGAATAGGAGCATGAACGCGAGGAAGAAGCCTCCGAACGACCAGGCCGCGAGAAAGTAGAGCACAGCCGCGACCGCCCCGATCATGACGGCGAAGGTCCAGAGGGTGACCCGAGCGCCACCGAACTTATCGGAGAGCCAGCCCCCTACGGGTCGGATCAGCGAGCCGACTATCGGCCCGAAGGCGGCGAACCAGGTGGCGGCGTGCTCGGGAAACTGATTGGTTATCAGGAGCGGGAAGCTCGCGGAGTAGCCGATAAAGGAGCCAAACGTCCCGATGTAGAGGTAGCTCATGACCCAGGTATGCTTGCGCTTGACGACGGGAGCCTGCTCTTTGGGTGAAGTCTGCGAGACGTTTAAGTTATTCATAAAGAGGTAGGCGCAGATCGCCGAGAGCACGATGAGCGGTACCCAGAAAAAGGCCGCATTCTGCACGAAGACCTCGCTGGTAGAGCCGTCCGGCGTGCTCCTGGTCTGCGATCCACCGATGAAGACGAGGGCGCTCGAGGCTATGACTATCGGTACCAAAAGCTGCACCATGCCGACGCCGAGATTTCCCCCGGCAGCGTTCATGCCAAGCGCGGTTCCTTTCCGGTCGTTCGGGTAGAAATAGCTAATGTTCGCCATGCTGGAAGAGAAGTTGCCGCCGCCCAAACCGCCGAGCGCCGCCGAGACCGCGAACAGCCAGTAGGGAGTCTCTGGGTTCTGTACGATTATGCCAAGCAGTACGGTCGGCAAGAGGAGCAAGAGCACGCTTATTATCGTCCAGTTGCGCCCACCGAAGATTCCGACGGCGAAGGTGTAGGGGAAGCGCATGGTTGCTCCCACCAGCCCCGGTAGCGCCACCAACGCAAAAAGCTGCGGTGCCGTGAAGGTAAAACCTATCAACGGCAAGAGGGCGGCTACTATGCTAAACAGCTGCCAGACCGAAAACCCCAAAAACTCAGCAAAGATCGAGAAGATCAGGTTGCGTCGCGCGGTGTACTTGCCCTCGCTCTCCCAGAACTCCTTGTTCTCCGGATTCCACTTCTCAATCCAACCAGAACCGGTCCTCATGCCGGCTGCGGAACTAGTAGTCATGCGTTAAATACTCCTCTCTTCTGCCCGCTCGTCTTCTGCGCGAGATGGCCCTAGATCACGAGAGCACGTCTTCTAACCGGGGCATCCTAGTCACGGAGTTGCTAAGAAATCTTTGTTCAGCGGTAGCAAATGTAAGTGGCACAGGGAGGCTGATCTTTAGCCACTCGTCTACTTATCAACCCGTACTAAAAACCAGGCACATATATGTCCAGATCTTTATCCACCCGGCTAATGTGAACCGTGTACCCCCGGGGCTACCCTTTGACAAAAGTATCTGTTTCCATCGGCATCAGGAGGTCCTTTGATGCGAAAAGCCCAGTTGTTGGCAGGGACGTAGGGTTTTGGCCGCGAGCAAGAAGAAGGCACCCGAGCGCTGGGTTCGCTCGGCGTGCCCGTACTGCGGGGTAGGGTGCGGGCTTGAGGTCGGGGTGCGTAAGGGCGAGATCCTCCAGATCCGGGGCGACCATTCGCATCCGGCCAACTTCGGCAAGCTTTGCCCCAAACCCGCTGGCCTTCCCGAGTCAATGTACTCCCGCGACCGACTCACACATCCGTTGAGGCGTAAGGCCAATGGCGAGACGAAGCACGTCTCCTGGGACGAGGCGTTGAGCGAGGTCGTCGACCAACTTCAGACGACTATAGAACGCCACGGGCCACAGGCAGCAGCGTTCTACATCTCTGGACAGCTTCTAACCGAGGATTATTACGTGATCAACAAGCTGGCCAAGGGCTGCCTAGGGACCAACAATGTGGATTCCAACTCGCGGTTGTGCATGTCCAGCGCGGTAGCGGGGTACGCGGGCGCTTTCGGTGCAGATGGGCCGCCGGGCGCCTACGCGGACATAGGTCATGCGGAGTGCGTCGTGCTCTGGGGGTCCAACGCGGCCGAGTGCCATCCCGTGGCCTTTGGCCGGATCAAAGAACGCAAGAAAGACCCCAAGGTCTCGGTCATCGTCGTGGACCCACGTCGAACCCCCACAGCGGAGATAGCCGATCTTTGTCTACAGATCAAACCCGGAACGGATCTGGCCTTGGCGAACGGCGTACTGCGCATCCTTCTCGAGGAAGACCTCGTAGACCGGAAGTTCATCGAACGCCGTACGAGTGGCCTTGAGGCAGCAGCGAAGGTCGCGCGGAAGTGGAGCCTAGAACGGGCGGCGAGGACGTGCGGGATCGAGAAGAAACACGTAGTCCGAGCAGCCAGGCTCTTCGGAGAGGCCAAGGCGGCGATGATCTTTTGGACGATGGGTGTGAACCAGAGCACGGTGGGAACGCTCAAGAACCGAGCAATTATCAACCTCTGCCTAGCCACCGGGAACGTAGGTAAGCCTGGTGCAGGACCGTTCAGCCTTACCGGCCAACCGAACGCGATGGGCGGGCGGGAGACCGGAGGGCTATCACAGCTTCTCCCCGGGTACCGGCTGGTCGCAAATCCGGAACACCGGAAAGAGGTTGAGCGATATTGGAGCATCAAACCTGGCAGCATATCAAAGAAACCGGGGCTTTCAGCAACGGCGCTGTTTCGAGCGCTGGACGAGGGGAGCGTCAAGTTTTTGTGGGTTGTGGCAACGAACCCGGCAGCCTCCATGCCTGACCTCACCCGCGTGAGACGGGCACTGTCTGGGGCAGAGTTCCTGGTGGTTCAGGACGCTTACCCAACGGAGACGACACGATTCGCCGATGTCGTTCTGCCGGCGGCAGGGTGGGGCGAGAAGCGCGGGACTATGACCAACTCTGAGCGAAGGGTGAGCCTCCTCGAGGAGATCGTCGAGCCCCCAGGAGAGGCACGTGCAGACTGGGAGATCTTCGCCAAGGTCGGTCGGATGCTGGGCTTCGAGAAGCGATTCGCGTGGGAGGATCCCGCCCAGGTTTACGCCGAGTATAAGGAGCTTACCCGGGGGAGGCCGACGGAGGTCACCGGGCTCTCGCACGAGCGCCTGAGGCGCGGTCCTGTCCAGTGGCCCGTTACAGACTTGCCACCGCGCGCCGAGCGCCCGTCAGGTAGGATACTTCGCCCCGAGCCCGACGAGGAGCATCCGGGAACTCCCCGCCTCTACGTTGACGGTAGGTTCAACACCCCCGACGGCCGGGCACGCTTCGCGCCGACGCCGCATGCCGGGCTTCATGAGCCGCCCTCTGCGGAGTATCCCCTGGTCCTCTCCACCGGTCGCATAAAGAACCAGTGGCACACCATGACCCGCACCGGGCGCTCGGAAAAGCTTATGCGAGGCCTCGACGGCCCTTTCATCGAGGTTCACCCGAAGGTCGCACGGCAGGCGGGAGTAAAGAACGGAGAGAAAGCCCGCGTAGTCTCGGCTCGCGGAGCGTTCGCAGCCCGGATCGTTGTTACCGAAGCCATGGAACCCGGGAGCGTCTTCGCTCCGTTCCACTGGGGTGCCCTCTGGACTGATGGCGGCAGCGTCAACGATACAACCCACGATGCATCCGACCTTACCTCCGGACAGCCCGAGCTTAAGGGCGGAGCGGTACGGGTGGAGGCGATTCCCCGCTGGGACGCGGACCGAGGCTCCGAGAAGCATAAAGAGCCGATAGAGGAGGTCGTATGAGCGAAAGGTTGAAGGTTGCTGTAGCTGGAAACGGGATCGCGGGTGCCGCCTTCGTCGACGAGCTCCTTAAGGAGAACCCCGAAGAAGTGAGTATCACCCTCTATGGGGCGGAGAAGGTCGGGACCTACAACCGGGTGCGGCTCTCGGAGTACATGGCCGGCGCCGTGGGGCTCGAGGAGCTTGGGATGCGCCCGAAGGAATGGTACGAAGAGTGTGGCATAGACCTTCGGCTCGGGGTGCGGGTGCTCGAGGTAAACACAGAGAAGCAGAGGGTTTCGGGCTCGGACGGGAAGAGTGTGGCTTACGATAAGCTGGTCTTCGCAACGGGCTCCGAGTCGTTCGTCCCCCCCATACCCGGACGGCATAAAGAGGGAGTCTTCGTCTTCCGCACTGTTGAAGACGTGGAGCGCATGCTCGAGGCCACCCCGGAAAGGGCCGTCGTCGTAGGGGGCGGGTTGCTCGGGCTGGAGGCAGCCTGGGGACTTGTGGCGCGGGGCGCAAAGGTGACCGTAGTAGACTTGGCGGGCCACCTCATGAGCCAACAACTCGACAAAACGGCGGGGATCATGCTGCGTCGGGAGATCGAGAAAATGGAGGTCGGCGTACGACTCGGCGCCTTCACAGAGGAAATTACCGGCGGTGGCAAGGTCCGGGGCGTAAGGCTGCGGGACGGAGAGGAACTAGCAGCCGACACGGTCGTCATCTGCGCTGGTATCCGTCCTAACGTCGAGCTAGCCCAAGCTTGCGGGATAAATACCAACCGCGGGATAATCGTCGATGATCATCTTCAGACCAGTGCCTGCAACGTCTACGCCGTGGGTGAGTGCGCAGAGCATGAGGGTGTGGTCTACGGGCTCGTGGCTCCGGCGCTCGAGCAGGTTCGGGTCGCGGCCCGCTGCGTGCTGGGAGATAAAGAAGTCGCTTCCTACCGCGGCTCGGTAGCTTCCGCAACGCTCAAGGTTATGGGGGTAGATGTAACCTCGGCGGGAAACGTTTACGGGGAGGAAGAAGACTCCGAGGCCATCGTGAGCTCGGATCCCTTAAACGGCGTCTACCGGAAGGTTGTGATCCGGAACGGCAAGGTCGTCGGGGCCGTTTTGCTCGGTGACGTGTCCGGCGCCCCGCAGCTCACCACTGCCGTGAGGCGCGCGACTCCCGCCGAGGAAGTGGTGGAGCTGACGTTGGGTTCCGCTACCAAAGCGTTCGAGACCCTGCCACTTTCAGATGACGCCCAGATCTGTGACTGCAACGGTGTCTCCAAGGAACAAATAGTCGTCGCCATAACGAAGAAGGATGCAAACAGCATCTCAGCGGTTGGGGCAGCCACGAAGGCGGGCACGGGCTGCGGTAGCTGCAAGCCGCTGATAAAGCAGATCCTCGAAGAGGCCTTGGATACTCCCGTCGAAGAGGAGAAGAATCATCTCTGCAAGTGCATGAGGCTCAGCAGTGAAGACATCCGGGGGATATTGCGCGAGCGCAAGATAAGAAGCGTAAGCGCCCTAGGCGAGGCGTGCGGTGCCGGGAAGGCATGCCCGGACTGCAAGGTAGGGCTCGCCTACGTCGTGAGCGAAGTCAACGCCAACCGCCACGAAGAAGAGCGTCACGCCAGGCACATAAACGATCGTGTGCACGCTAACATCCAGAAAGACGGGACCTTCTCGGTGGTTCCGCGCATCCACGGTGGGGTTACGAACCCTGACCAGCTACGCCGAATCGCGGACGTCGCGGAGAAGTACGGCGCCCGGATGGTCAAGATCACCGGCGGCCAGCGTCTCGACATTCTGGGCCTGAAGAAGAAAGACCTGCCCAGGGCCTGGGAGGATCTGGGGATGCCCTCCGGGTTCGCCTATACCAAGGCTGTCCGCACAGTCAAGACCTGCGTAGGGACAGACTTCTGCCGCTACGGAGTCGGGGATTCGACGGGCTTGGGCATAAGAATGGAGAAGGCATTCGAGAACCTCTACACCCCGGCGAAGGTAAAGATGGGGTGTTCGGGATGCCCACGCAACTGTGCCGAGGCAACGGTTAAGGATATAGGCGTCGTGGCGGTCGAGGGTGGCTGGAAGGTCTACGTCGCAGGGGCGGCAGGCATGAGCGTGAGAGCTGCCGACGAGCTGGCCACGGTTGAGAACCCGGAGGAGGTCATGAAAGTGACATCGGCGTTCTTACAGTACTACCGGGAGAATGCTGAGTACAAGGAGCGCACCTATGATTTTGTCCCAAGGGTGGGGCTTGAGAAGATCCGATCCGTCATCCTTGATGAGGAGTCCGGAGAGCCCGAGCGTCTCCGGCGGCGGCTCCGGGAAGCGAAAGAGGCGAGCTTCGATCCTTGGGAAGTGGAGCGCCAGCAGAACAAGACCAAGAACCAATTTGCGGGGGTGATTGGCGGTGAGTAGCTGGTTAAAGGTCGGTAACTGGGTAAAGGTCTGCGAGGCGGAGGATATCCCTCTGTTTGAGGGACGGCGGACACAGATCAAGGGACTTTATGTAGGCGTCTTCCGTACGGAGGATGGATTCTACGCGATCGGTGACGTCTGCCCCCATATGGGCGGCCCGCTCTCCGATGGGATTATCACCGGAACAGAGGTCTCCTGCCCACTCCATAACCGCCGGGTAGTGCTAAAGACTGGGGAGATGAAAGATGACCTTCTCTGCCGCGTGCCCGCGTTCCCGGTCGAGGTACGGGATGGTATGGTTTACGTAGACGTGAGCGTACTGGAGGAGATTCCTGCTTGAGCGAAGGGTGGAAGGAGTTTGCGCCTTACCTGAAGATCCTCGCGCGGGGCCCCGACAGCCTCACCGACCTCGAGCCCGAGGTGGCCGAGGAAGCTACCGAGCTGATCCTACGCGGGGTAGCGAGCCCGGCGCAGGCAGCCGGGTTCTTTCTGATCGGACGCGCCAAGGGTAACAGTGCTACGGAGCTCGCCGCCATCTCACGCGCCATGCGCAAGTTCTGCCACCACATAGAAGCTCTCCACGGTCCTCCGGTCGTCACCGCCAGCGGGGGCTTCGATGGGAAGACCCGTACGTTTAACATTGGGGCGGCGTCCTCCCTCGTTGCCGCTGCCGCTGGCGGAAGGATCCTCGCTTTAGGTGGCGAGGAGGTGCCCCCGAAAGCCGGGCGAACGAACTTTGACGCTTTGAAGAACCTCGGGATGAAGGCTCCGCAGACGCTCGAGGCGGCGAGAGCCTCCTTAGAAGAGTACGGATTAGCGGCGACGACGCCCGAATACTACCTGCCTAAGCTCCACGGCCTTCTACAGCTCCGACGGGAGATGGTGCGCCGAACGGCGCTCAACGTCTCTGAAAAGCTTGTCTCTCCGGTGCCGGGATCCCGTATTCTGGTCGGCATCACCCACCGACACCCATTCCTCAATACTATACCCGAAGCTCTCGCGGACCTTGGCGTAGACTGCGCTCTTGTCTTCCAAGCGATCGAAGGCTCTGACGAAGCACCGCTCGACGGTAACTCAGCACTGGTTTGGGTAAAGAACAGAAGGATCGAGGAGTTCCGGATACTGCCGGAGTCTCTAGGACTGTCTAGGGCAACGAAGGCCAACGTGCCCTGGAAGAGCCCCGAGGACGAAGCCCGGCATCTCCTCTTCGCGCTACATGGAGGGGAGGGTCCGGTAAGCAACCTCATAATCTACAACGCCGCCCTCAGGCTCTGGGTGGCAGACGAAGACACTCCACTCGAGGACCACGTAAACAAAGCGTGCGAAACCCTGCTCTCCGGTAGCGCTTTAGGGCTCCTGAGGCAGCTTCGTCAGCCCCTCGCAGCTGCCCGGCTAGGCGTTTAACACCGCGAACCTTTGTATTTACCGGCGGCGGAGCTGGCGTGCTATTAGCTTGACGATGACACGCCGGACGTGCGGGTCCTTGAGGAGCCTGGTGGCAACACGGCGCGCCCTCGGGTTTAGGAGGAGCTTGATCGCGAGGTTCTTCTTGCTCAAGAGGACATCACTTCTGATCTTGCTTGTATCTTGGGGAGCACTGAACGCGTCTGTGGAGGCCGACAAGAAGGCCCCGATTTAGCCGACCCAGTCGGCCTGAACTATCAAACGGCCCGACTCAGGTCCTCCATCAAAGAGCCTCGGCCCTATCGTCCACCAATCAGAGGTGGTCTCGGTACAGGTCTGCAATGAAACCATATCTCTGCCTCTCATCGGAGCC
>JAFAPF010000205.1 GCA_019247245.1 Rubrobacter sp.
TACGGCCAGCTCTAGGGTTCCGCTGAGGAGGGCCAGCACCGCCGCCGCCCACAACAGCAGCGCCAAAGGATGGGTGAACTGGCGGGCCGAACGGGGTGCTGAGGAATACAACGCCCGGATTGCCACGGCTGCCAGTCTGAACGCTGAAATAATCTTCTTCGATGCGAAGAAGGGCACGATGCTGTGCCGATTCATCAAAGGCCCGCCTATGGACCAGGTGCGCTTCCACAACGACCCATGGAATTGACCAGCTAGCACGGTTCTTCCTAGATTTTGATACTGCTGGCGAATTCGTTTGAGTCGTCACATACTTGCGGTAAAGCTACAAATCCACCGTCTCGGAGAAAATCATGTGCCTGCACCCTCGTCCTGTAGATCCGGTCCCCGAAGAAACCTCTCACGTGGCCAAAGCGGCCTTTCCAAAGGGCAATACGCTCATGAAGATGAGGGACGAACTGGGGACTATCTTCGAGGACGAAGACTTCGCCCACCTGTTTCCTGATCGCGGACAGCCAGCTTTCTCTCCTTGGCGGCTTGCTTTGGTTACCATCATGCAGTTCGCTGAAGGGCTCTCCGACCGGCAGGCTGCCGACGCGGTGAGAGCGCGTATCGACTGGAATCTCTATGATGTTGTCAAGCGGCGAAAGCGGGGTCGAACTCCGTACCGTCGCGCAGCATGGCCCATAGGACATTGACCCTTCTCCGGGCCAAGGCGATCAGCGCCTGGTTGTGCCTCTTGCCCTCTGCCCGCTTGCGGTCGTAGAACGCTCTGGAGTGTGGGGAGGAGCGGAGGCTCGCGAAGGCCGCCTGGTAGAAGACCTGCTTGAGGGTCCTGTTGCCGCCGCGCATCCTGCGGTCGTTGCCCGTACGCTTTCCGGAGTCGCGGGCCGCCGGGGCTAGGCCAGCGAAGGCGGCAAGCTGGTCAGCGCTGGCGAAGCCGTCCCGAGGATCGCCCACCGTCACCAGGAGCTGCGCGCCCAAGAGCGTCCCCATGCCCGGCAAGCTGGTGAGTACCCCGGCCATCGGATGGGTGCGGAAGCGTGCCTCAATCTCTGCATCTAGGGTGGCGATTCGCTCCTTGAGGGTGAGCACCTCTCGGGCGAGATCGGCGACGATGGAAGCGGCGACTCCCTCGGCGGCCGCCACCACCACCGTCTGGGCTTTGGCAGCCGCCACTGCCGCCTCGGCCAAGCTGGCGGCGTTCCTGGCACCCCGACCTCTGAGGTACGTCTCGATGCGCTGGCGCCCGGAACGGAGCACGCCGTGAGGTGTCTGATAGCGGCACAGCAGCTCAAGGGCACCTCTGTAACGCATGTCCGGTAGGGCTCGCTCCAGGGCGGGAAACAGCATTAGTAGGGTGTCCCGGAGCCGTTGTAGCGCCCGGCTCTGATCCTCTACCAAGTCGCGGCGGCGAGCGAGAAGGAGCCTAATCTCGGCGAGCAACTCGTCGGTGGGCTCAAGCGGCTTGAGATCTCTCCTCATGCGCGCTTGCTCGGCTATGACGAGAGCGTCTCTTCGGTCGGTCTTGGCCTCGCCCCTGAAGCCATCGCGTGCCCGGTCCACTGCGAGGCCCGGGATGTACAGGACTCTCTGTCCGCGTCCCCAGAGGAGTGCCAGCAGCAACGCCGCGCCACCGCCGGGCTGGTCGACCGCCCAGGACAGCTCGCCACTCGAAATGGGGAGGGTCTCGTCGAGGAGCGCCGAGAGATCGGCCTCCTCATTCTCGACCCTGCGCGAGAGGAGGATCTCCCCCTCGGCATCGACCACCACCGCCCAATGGAACTCCTTTCCTATGTCCACGCCAACCCACACCTTCAGCCTCGCCATCGGCTTCGCCGCGTCCATCGTCACCTCCGTGGTTTTTCGGGTTACAACTCTTTGGTCCCCGTACGCCCCACCGGCCCTTCCCTACGCAGCGATCTTCTCGTCGTCATCGCCGATCTCTATTAGCGATTGAGGCGTCCGAGGGAGCCGGGCGGGCGATTCCAGTCGAGCCGTCTAAAGCGGCAGAAATACGCGAACCATACCCGGCCCTCTGGGCAGCCTACAGGCTATATGCCTGGGCTCACTACAGGGTAGGGAAGTACGCCCTGGGCCTTCAACTGACCGATCCCGGCTTCGACTTCTCGGTGCTCTCGGAGTTCCGTTCGCGGCTGGTTGAGGACGGCAAGGAGAGGTTGCTTCTCGAGGAGCTGCTTGAGGGGTGTAAGGAGCGCGGCTATCTCAAGGTGCGAGGCAGAGCGCGCACCGACTCGACTCATGTGCTCGGTGCCTTGCGCGTCTTGAGCCAGCTGGAGCGGGCCGCGGAGACGATGCGGGCTGCCCTCAACGCTCTGGCAGCCGCAGACCCGGAGTGGCTCAGAGACAGC
>JAFAPF010000213.1 GCA_019247245.1 Rubrobacter sp.
TAGTTGCCGCCGCTGTTTGAGCGCCCCGTTAACCAGCTCGTCGATATCGTTCTCGTCGTAACCGGGCTCTCGAAGACTGCTCGGGGCTCCTATATACTTCATTAGCCGGGTCAGAACGTTCGGCAAGGTGTTTTCGTCCGCCTCAGGGGTCGGCTCACCGGCGAGGAACCCGGCGGCTCGGCAGTGTTTGCCTGGTTCTGCGGAATAGGTAAACCGGAAAGCCGCCGGAGCCGTGACGATGACTGCGAAGCCGTGAGGCACAAATGGATCATCGGGATATCCCGGAGAACGGAAGGTGTGCTTGAAGCTGGCTATCGGGTAAGCGCAGGCGTGTGGTACGACTGCACCGGAAGCCAAACCCGATCCCGGCCGGCGAGCATCATGTTTGCGCGGGCCTCCATATCGTAGCCGCGGGCCACGACATGCCTAATGTACAGTCCGACGTACTCCAGGGCTCACGCTGCCCAGATGTCGGATATGGGATTGGAACCCTGGAAGGGGGGCGGTCTTCGGGGGTTATGGGAGCCGGACGAGAATAGGATCCATTCAAGAAGCTGCAGATTTCGCCGTGGATGGCGGCTTTGATGGCTTCGTCGGTGTCGGCGGGGGGCCAGCCTGGACACCGCCAAGGCCGCGAATCTCATTGCTACGCATCCTGCCTCCATAATAGAGTACATCTACCCGCCCGTAGGGAGCGGACGCAAGCCACCTTCGCCACTCAAACCGCTCCTGGCGATACCGACCACGGCCGACACCGGCTCCGAGGCGACCGGGATAGTCGCCCTCGACCTCCCTGACTTGAAGACCAAGGCGGCTATATCTCATCCCTTCCTGTGGCCAGATCATGGAATAGTAGACCCCCTCCTGATACGCTCTATGCCACCTGATGTAACCGCCGCTTGTAGGTTGGACGTGGTTTGCCATGCGGCCGAATCCTTCACTGTGCGACCTTACAAAAGTAGGTTGGACGTGGACACGCTCAAAGACTTCACACTCGACACCTACAACCTCTATGATGTCCTGGATCTTGCCGTTATTTCAGCCTGGGCTACGCCGCGATCCGAGATGACCATCACGCGCCTGGCGCCAAGTCGCTTCATCTCTCACCCGTCCTCTCTCCAGGCTCCAGGACCGAACGTTATCGGGGTGGTTTCTAGCTTAAAGGTCCTCTCGCGCTCCGAAGTTACATTCTCTATCACTACAGGTTCCTCTCTTCCATAAAGAACTGGGGGTTTTGACCTTAGCCCTCGGCGCCAGTCCCGGCGCTTGGTATCCTGGACGCCGTTCGGGCCACGTCTCTGCGGCATGTCTCTGGCGAGAAGTAGATCGTCGTCAGGCTTATGAGGGTAACCAACCATCACGTGGCCGACGAAGAGCCACGGCTCACCCCCCTGCGTACCCGAGCAAGGAGGCGATAGCCGGCGTGAACCCACTCGCAAGTATGCCCGGGAACTGGTAGACGGCACCGACCCCCGTATAGCGAACGCGGGTGTAAGAGCTCAGACCAGAATGCTGCTAAAGGAGCGCATATCGCAGGATAGATGAAACTTAATGCGACCACGATGCTCAGCCAGATCAGAGCCGGCTGCCCGGTGTTGATCAGCAAGAAAGAGGGGAACGCGAACAACCCAAAGAGCGCCGCATCTGTGCCGTACACGTAGCGGCGATCAAAACGATCCGAGAGCAACCTATAGATGGGGACGAGCACGACCCCGAAGGCGGAAGCGAGCGCAATCCCGATCAGGGCAGTGGTATTTGTCAGCCCGAGCTGGCCGGTGACGTACGAGATTATGAAGACGCCGTAGGCGTTGAACACTAGACCCTCGATCCAACGCGTGCCCATACCCAGGATCAACTCTTTGGGCTGGTCGCGTAGCAGCTCCATGAAAGGCACCTAGGCCTCTTCCAGGGCCTCACTTAGACGCGTGAAAGCAGGGGTCTCTAGAATCTCTGCAGCTGTATATACATGCCTATACCGAACAGCACGATGCTCACAAGAAACGCTACCCGCCAACCCCGATCCAAGAACTGCTCGTTGGGTAGCAGAGAGACAAGGCCGAAGACCACCGTACCGAGCAAGAGCCCCGCCAGGTCCCCGACCTGCGGCCAGCTACCGTAGAAGCCGCGTCTGCATACGGGCGCGTACTCAACCGCTATGAGCATCGCTTCTCCGTATTCGCCACCGACATCTATGCCCTGAAAGATACGCAAAGATCAGCAGGATCGGTGCTCAGATTCCAATGCTGTCGTACGTCGGCAAGAGACCTATAAGGTCGCGGCCCCCATTATGAACAGC
>JAFAPF010000239.1 GCA_019247245.1 Rubrobacter sp.
CCCCCGTCGTGAGGAAGGAAGCGGCCAGGAACGTGCCGATGACCATGTGGGGGAAGCGCCAGAAGAACGAGGGGTTGAGAATGGCCCCCCACCAGTCGGTCGGATGAAACTGCCCGTTTACCACCTCGTATCCGGCGGGAGTCTGCATCCAGGAGTTGGCCGCGAGAATCCAGGTCGTCGAGAGAAAAGCTCCCAGAGCGACCATACAAGTCGCGAAGAACATGACACGCTTGCCGACACGGCCGTCCCCGTAGATCATTATCCCCAGGAACCCGGCCTCCAGGAAGAATGCGGTGACGACTTCCATGTTGATTATGACGCCCACGATGGGTCCAGCCGCGTTGGCGTACGTCCCCCAGTTCAGGCCGAACTCGAACGTCAGGACGATGCCCGCGACGACCCCGAGACCGAACCCGATAGCGAAGATCTTCCTCCAAAAGCGGTAGATGGTCAGGTAGATCTCCCTGTCCGTGCGCATGTAGGCCCAGTACATAAGAACCAGGAACAGGCTCAGACCCACGGTTATCGCGGGGAACGTCATGTGGAAAGCAGCAGTGACCGCGAACTGTAGACGCGATACGTCGACCAGATTAACGTCTATAGCGTCCTCCCAATCCCCTTGAGTAACGCGATGCCGGATTTTAACATACCACGTCGAGCGGAAGGCCACCCTAGGTCAGCACTCTCACCTCGGCGATGGGACCACGAAGGAGCCCGGCGACGATCAAGCGGGTCATGCCGTCTACGGCTTCGGTCGCTTCCGGGCGGTCGCCTTGCGGAGCGCAAGACGCTTATGGAGCAGAAACTCCTCCAGCACCAGGGCCAAGTTGTGCAAGAGGTGCCAGGGTCGGTGATCTGCACGGTGCCGGGAGCGCCTTTGACCAAGCCTCCCGGTAGACGTTCGAACGATCCCGGGTTACAGCCTCTATCTCGTGTGCTCCTTAAACCAGGCTACGAGGCTTTCCTGCGATCGCTCGGGGAGCAAGTCCACTACCTTACGTTCGAGGTCCACGAGTACGGTGCCGTAGGTGCGGCCCCTTTTGAAAGCGAAGTCGTCGAATCAGACGGCGCCGGTGTCGTATGGCCCCGTGCCCGGGTACCTCTCCAGCGCCAGGTCCCATTCGAGGGACTCCGAACCCTTGTGCAACATACCAACCACCCTGTGCACGTCATCCCCGGAGAAGAACTCCTCCCCGGCCTCGGGCACGAAGCACATACTCCAGCCATCCTCGTAACGGACACAAATCCGGCGGATCAGCACCTGGCTCGCCCTCCGGTTCCCCGGGCCGTTCGTGGCCCGCCTCCTCACCTCGACGCCGTGCGACCAACCGCCCCTCCTGCTACCCATCTAACCGCCCCCTCCCTTGAGGATGTGGTTGGAGAGGAAGAAGATGTAGCGGGCCGCCTCGTTGAGGTCGTAGGAGCCAAACCTCTCGTTCAACTTGGGCATGAGGACCTCCTCTCCCTCGTCGAACTCCACGAGGATCTCCACTATGCCGTGGGGGTCGATCCGGACCGCCTCGAGCGGTGTTGTTCCTACCCACTCCTTGCTGCTCTCCGTGGGCAGGATCCGTCATCTCCTCTCGGTTCGCTTGTTACCTTGGTACCCCGATCGGTCGGAAAGAAATGTCAATCCTGGCCCTGCTGACCCTCACGCCCGTGAACTCGACTGGTTCGGTGACGCACCGACCGTTGGCCTCGTCGTGACGCATGCTCCTCGCCCTCACGCGGAGTCGGTAGATCCACGAGCTCGAGGCGGTCCTTGCCACCGAAACCTTCTATCGCTATCGCGCGCATTGACCCCTTCTCTGCAATGCCGCCAACCTCCTGTTTCGTACCGCTGACACCTTCTTCGTGCAAAGATGCTCCTCGAATACATCGCACACCTGGAATAATATGGGGACATGAGTGAGAGGATAAGGGCGGTCATCTTCGACCTCGACGGGGTTCTGGTCGATTCAGAACAGGTCTGGGACGCCGCTCGCAGGCAGCTAGCGGAGGAGAGCGGCGGCCACTGGAGCGAGAGCGCCACGCAGGACATGATGGGGATGAGCTCGACCGAGTGGTCCCGCTACATGCACGAAGAGCTCGGTGTGAAGATGCCTCCCGAGGAGATCTCGGCCGCCGTCGTAAGGCGAATGGAGAGGCTCTACCGCGAGCACCTGCCCCTGATCCCCGGCGCCCACGAGGCCGTAGAGCGGGTAGCGGCGCGATGGCCTCTCGGGCTGGCCTCCTCGGCAAACCGCCCGGTGATAGAAATGGTGCTGGAGCTCTCGGGCCTGGGGGACTTCTTCGAGACGACAGTCTCCTCCGAGGAGGTCGCCCACGGCAAGCCCGCCCCGGACGTCTACCTCGAAGCGGCGTGGCGGCTGCGAGTGGACCCCGCCCTGTGCGTGGCAGTTGAGGACTCCGGCAGCGGCATCCTCTCCGCTCACGTCGCCGGGATGCGCGTCGTAGCCATCCCCAACCGTACGTTCCCGCCCTCAGAAGAGGCCCTCAACGTCGCAGACGCTGAGATCCCCTCTTTGCGGGAGCTGCACCAAGAGGTCATAGACTCAGGAGCTTGAACCGCTCCACGGTCAAACCTCCACCCGTACTTCGGTACGGCACGAAAACCATCCCCAACGACCGGTAACGCGGGTCCACTCTTCTAGAGTAGCACCTCGTCGACGTAGCACCAGCGCCAGTCCTCGTCGGGTTCGAAGGACCGTATGATCGGGTGCGCCGTGGCGTGGAAGTGCTTGGTCGCGTGACGATTCGGGGATGAGTCGCAACAACCGACGTGCCCGCAGATCAGGCACTCCTCGCAACCATCTGCGCTCGGGATCACATCCCTTATCTGGTCCAGGTGCGTGCACTTTCGCAAAGCGTCTCTCCTTTCCTTACGCAGGCCCCGTCCCGACCCTCACGTCCGCCCAAGGGAAGAACGCCATGACGCTCCCGGGATTGGCCGTCCCGACACCGTAAGTAGAGGTGGTAGGTCTCCGGGTCGTCGAAGTTGACGGTCTTCTTCACCAGCTGCAGGGCGAGGAGGCCAACGTAAAAGTCCACGTTGTGCTGGGAATCGTCCGCTATCGCCATGACGTGGTAGATGCCGGAGGTCTGCGCGCCCGTGTGTTGCTCCTTTGATCGGTTGACCGGCGAAGGCTTTACTCGTCCGTGACCATAACCGTAACCACGATCGCGCGATCTACTCCAGATCCGCCCGGGTGCGAGCGCAGAGCCGCTATCCCATCAGCGGTGGCCGCCTTCGTAGCGGCGCTCGACCTCCGCCCAGTTCACTACGTTCCACCAGGCTTCGATGTATTCGGGCCGGCGGTTTTGATACCTGAGGTAGTAGGCGTGCTCCCAGCAGTCTAAACCTAGGATGGGAGTCTTCTCCTCCATTAGCGGAGAGTCCTGGTTGGGCGTGGTCTCTAAAGAGAGCGAGCGGTCGGGGTTGAGGATCAGCCAGCACCAACCGCTCCCGAAGAGCGCACCTGGCGCGGCCGCGGCCGCGAACTGCTCTTTGAACTGATCAAAGGAGCCAAAAGACCACCTTACGGCCTCCTCAAGATCCCCGGAAGGATCCCCGCCCCCCTGACCGCTCGGAGCCATGATCTGCCAGAACATGGTGTGGTTGGCGTGCCCGCCGCCGTTGTTGCGAACCGCCCTGCGAATGTCCTCGGGCACCTCCTCTATTGCGGCCAGGATCTCGTCGACGTTGCCCTTGTCCGCCTCCGGGTGCTTCTCGAGGGCGGTGTTGAGGTTGGTTACGTAGGTTTGGTGGTGCTTTTCGTGGTGTAGGTGCATCGTCTGTTCGTCTATGTACGGCTCCAGAGCGTTGTAGCCGTAGGGCAGTTGCGGGAGCTCGTAAGCCATCGCTTCTTCTCCTTTTCGGTAGGGTTTTCTCCGCGAACCGGCTGCTACTGCGAGCGTACCTCTACCTTCCCTTCGTGCACCCGAGCCTCGAAGCGCTGCTGAGGCTCTCTGGCCGGTCCCCGCAGCACTTCCCCGGAGCACAGGTCGAACTGCGAGCCGTGCCAGGGGCAAGTGACCACGTCCCCGTCGCGTTCACCCTCGTTGAGTGGGCCTCCCATGTGGGTGCAGGTGTTGGCTATGGCGCACACCTCTCCGCCCTCCGATCGGCTCACGAGCACGGGGACGCCCTCCACCTCTACCGCACGCATCGCTCCCTCTTGCAGCTCGTTCTCCTCGAGGACCGCGTTGAACTCGCTCATGGTCTTCCTCCTTTCACATAGCTTACGGACGTTGCCGACCAGCGCGGCGGAGGCTTTCCGGTGCCGCCGAGTCTCCGAGGTGGAGGGCTCAGGTCCTCGCCTCTGTCTCCGGCAGACGGCCCCACCCCAT
>JAFAPF010000227.1 GCA_019247245.1 Rubrobacter sp.
CTCAGGCGAGACCTACCTGGAGTTTTGGGCGAACTCCCTGACGCAATGTCGGGAGGAGATAGACTTGTTCTTCCGGGCCTATGCCGGGAAGTCAAAGGTAAGCGCGCGGATGAACGACTAGGGTTCACCGGGCGTCCGTCTAAGACAGGCGATCTCATCTTAGACGGGCATCTTAGCGTACCGTCCGGACTTCACGCTTTCTGTTCCGGCTATATCTTCGTCGAACTCCCGGCGCATCCGAAGCGTCTCGTCGGGATCAGCTCGGTAATCCGTACGGGACTTCTGAAGCTGCCTTTTAAGGGCACACCCTACCCTTCCGATTGCGAAGCCCTGTGAGAGACGAATAGGCCAGGACGAGCAGAACTGATACTCTCCCGTGAGCCCGCACCGCTCGGATTAGATACTCCAGCCAAGGTTACGGTGCGGTGACTTACGTATCGAGTTCGGTTACCGAGAAGGAGACAGAACTTGGTTGAGCGATCGACAATATCAGGAGCGGTGGCCTTATACTCTTGCGCAACTTCATGGTCTGTGCATGATAAGCGACTTTTGCCACATCTCTTGGCTATGATCGGCTCAAGACGCTGATGATCGGGAGGTTCTTGAGAGCGACAACGCCTGCGGGGGGCGGGCACGCCACACCTACCAAGCGGATCCAGACACGGATGCGGCAGGTCGCCTCACAGACTCTCTTGGTGGCTTCTTAATGGCTAAAGGATACCGCGGCCTGCATAGAACGCTTATCGAGCTTTTCGGTAAGGGGGCAATGCAGCCTATATGTTCGGCGCCGGCGCCTTGGCGATGGTGGTGAGCGAACTGGCGGCGTACCTCTTCGAAAAGCCAGTGCTCTTCTCAAGCCCGAGTCCTAGGTTGTCCCTGTTTTTCGAGGCTTCGCTGGACCCAACCGCAAGCCCTCGGAACATCCGAATCAGACAACTCGTGGTGGTCCTTGCCGCAGCTCTCCCATTGGGGATCTTCGGTTTACTCGGTCATCCCAGCATCTTCCAAGAGTCACTCCGACAGGATAGCGATGGCAGGGAACCGGAGGCATGCACTGCCCGTCATTGGGAAAGATGGGCATGAGGTTTCTGGCGGCGCTTGCGGTCGCGGCGGGGGCTTTACTGCTGGTGGTAGGACTGTTCTCCTATCTTGTGCTCCCCGGTCTCATCGAATCGCATCTCGCCACGAGTCTGCAGGGGAGGTATGGGCTTGAGGAGAAGCCTGCGGTCGAGGTCGCTTTGGGCTTCCCGCCCGGGCTCTTGCTGGGACGCATCGACTGGGTCGAGGTGCGGATGGATTGGCTGAAGCGCGAAGGCCTCCTGCTGCGGAACGTCCACATAGACCTCAGAGACGTCTCGATGCTGATTTTTGCGAGGAGACCTGGAGCGTGAGATCCGGTCCAGCTCTTTGAAGGCCGAGGTGCCGAAGGATTCGGTTAACGAATACCTGCGAGAGAACACTCCAGGGTTTAGAGGAGAGATAGACATATTCCCCAGGGCCTCATCTACCACAACTCGGATGCCCTTTTCGGGCTTCCCGTCAACGTCAGCCTGGATCTACGGGTGGCAAGCCCCCATACTATCGAGGTGATCCCGGAGGAAGCAGCGGTCGGGGCTTCTACCTACCCTCCTTTTTCGCACGCTCATTAGCCTCTGGAGGTCGGACGTTGGATCTGGGTGAGCTGCCATTCGGAACCTGGCTTGTGAGCGTGGAGTCCTCTGAGGAGGACAACCTGGTAGTGTGGGCCGAAAAGTAAGAGTGACAACGTGAGCGGTTGCATGGCTGGGAGCGGTTTGCAGGGACCAAAGAGGGGTAAGAATTGTTCTTAGCTCGTGATATTCCGGTTTAGCGATGGCCAAGACGGCAGTAGTGGTGGTAAGAGAGGAGGATCATAATATATGGAACCTATGGAACCCGAACCTAGAGAAGGAACTGTCCACCCACGACGCGTCATAGCTACCTACGACTCCTACCCCGAGGCCCAAAGGGCCGTCGACTACCTCTCGGACGAGTTGTTCCCCGTCGAGCGAGTTTCCATAGTCGCCGAGGATCTACGTTTCGTCGAACAGGTGACCGGTCGCCGGGGCTACGGGCAGGCTACGCTCCAAGGAGCAGGATCGGGAGCGGTTATAGGGATCCTGTTCGGCTTCTTTTTAGGGCTGTTCAGCCTAATCGATCCGGTGTTCTCCGCTTTTTTGCTGGCGCTTTACGGGCTGATCTTCGGAGCGATTCTGGGGGCGATAATAGGACTCCTCGGGTATGTGCTTTCAGGGGGGCGGCGTGACTTCTCCTCGGTGGGAGGCATAGAGGCCGGACGCTATAACGTGATGGTCGACGAGGAGGTAGCCGACGAAGCCTCCCGCCTCCTGGGTGGGATGGGGCCACTGGGGCGAACCCCCTCTGGGGACGTGCAGAGTGAAAGAGCGCCCGGATCTTCGCCGAGGAGGGCTGAAGAAGAGGCCGTATCGCCGGAGAGAGAGGACCCGATCGGGTCCTCGAGGGCGGGAGACGCCTCGCTGAGGGACGAACCGGGGACTAGGAGGGGACCGTCTCCTGGCGAGGAGCGCCCCGAGAGGCGAGGGGAGGCGTCTACGACGCCGCCAACTCCCAGAGAAGAGCCGCCGGCGGGCGAGGAGCGACCCGAAAGTCGGATGCCATAGCCTGGCGCTACGAAGGGGACCCTGATCCAGAGCTGGTGCTGATCTAGAACTGGCTTGTCCCGAATGTTTTACCGCCTTGAGCGGTTGCTCTGCCGCGCATCGGAATGGCCCCGCTTGGTTTCAGATCTACTCCTCCTAGGGATAAATCGGGTAAGTTGATAAGAGCAGTGAGAAGGAGCGTTTGAGAACGTGAACGAGCAAACACAGCAGCGGTTGGAAACCCTCTTGGCAGCGGGTATAGGCATGGTCCTGAGCCGCCTGGTAAGCGAGCGGTTCATCGAAGATCTTGTGCCTGAACAGAGGGGAATTAAAGACGACGTGTTGAGGGCAGTCTTAAGAGCAGGAACGACGGCGACTTCGGCCATACTCGCCTCGGTGATCGTTCGTTGGGTAGCACAGGGTCGTTCGGGGACCTAAAGCGGTGGTCTGCTCTAGGCTAGGCCGAGAGCCGGAGTCCTTGCGGTGTGTTAGATACCTAGTGAGGGCTCCTTCTGTGACCTGCTTGGCGAGGGTAAACTTCTTTCCATGTTCGAACGCAAACGTGGTGCATCCTGCCCGAGGCTAATCTTCTCCGTGTCCAAGAAGGATCAACCTCTTCCCGCATCCGCGTTCAAAGGACCATAATTGTTCTAACAAAGAACGAAGCCTCCCGACTCCGAATAAGCCCCCACGTTATAACCGTTCCGCGTTCCTTCTCCAGAGATTAAGGATTCTTTCCCCACCGCCGCCTACACGGAGTGTTTTCATTGTTACCGGTGAGCAACCAGTGCCAGATAGGAGAGGGCCGGAGCCCCTACAGGGAAGGCTTCCGGCCCGCTGAAGAAGTTGATAAGCTCATCATATACGATGGTGGTTAAGGAGGGGTTAAGGTTGCATGAAGGATAAATGAAAAAATTGTGAAGTTATGTCAGCAGTAAAATAAACTTGAACGAAACGTCCCCCCATCTGGTGATAAAGAAAACCCCTTTGGGTACCCAAAGGCCAGGTCCAAAAATAAGGTTGTGTGAGGCGCCGTGATTTCTCCTCCGACCGCGCCAGCTTCTCTGCACATCCTTTAGACTACTGTGAGAGCAAACAGTAGTTTACATCGCGTTGGTAGAGGAAACCTTTACTCGCATCTGTGGGCGATCAAGGAAAAAGGAGAGGTTTTCGTGCAATACGAAGAGTTTCTCGAGAAGGTTCAAGATCGAATCGGCCCAGCTGATCCTACTGAAGCTAGACGCGCCGTAAACGCCGCCCTGAGCACACTGAGCGAGCGCATCAGTGGTGGAGAAGCCAAGGATCTCGCTGCCCAGCTACCAGAGGAGCTCAAGGAACCTATACAACGTTCTG
>JAFAPF010000310.1 GCA_019247245.1 Rubrobacter sp.
CTCGTCGGCGGTGAAGACCGAGTCGTGACCTTCGAACCCGTTGAGGTTGATTACCTTGTCGTCCGTGTTCAAAATCATCGGGGACGCGCTCATGGCGCTAGAGGTCGCCACCAAGTACTCGGCGTTGCCCTTGTTGGCTTGCAGGTACTCCATCAACGCCGAATCTGCATTACCTTCTCTACCAGGGCCCAGAGGTCCTCCAGGCGAAGGACCTCCGGGCCCGCCAGGACCTCCCCCTGACGCGGCTGGCTGGGGGCCGGCGGCGACCATCGGTCCTCCTCCGCCCCCGCCCTGGAACACTGTGTAGAAAGACCAGGTCGACGGCGCGATGAGAAGCGCCAGTATCCCAACGGCCACCGCACCAATCAGCAGCTTTGAGGGGGTTTGTGTCTCCTGCCTTTTCCTGAGCCGCCTTATCGCGAGTACCCCGGCGGCGATCAGGCATAGGCCCGAGATTCCGAGCGTAAGCCACAGGGGCCAACCCTCATAGTAAGCCACCAAGGTGTAATCCTGCACGGCGGCTACCCCCACCAGCATGAAGGGTAGTAACCACCCACGCCAGCCCGGGCTCCGGTAATCATTCCAAAGCACCGTTGCGCCTATGCCCGCGAGCGCGGCTATAGCCGGGGCGAGCATCACCAGGTAGTAGCGGTGAAACATACCGGCGACGCTGAAGAATGCATACATCGTAAGCAGCCACATCCCCCACAGTATGAGGGCCTGGTACTTCCGGTCGAGCGAAAGTTGGGGAAGGTTCTTGAAGAAGGAGGCTACCCTCAAGAACCACCCTCTCCATAGCCGAAGGTTCTGAGGAGGTCGCTGGTCAAGCGGTAGCCGAGGACGGTTACTTTGCCAGCTAGCTGTCAGCAGACCCACGACGGCTAGAGGCAAAAGCCACCCTATCTGCCCGGCGAGCTGCTGGTCGAGGAGCCTCAAAGGTCCTTTCTCCCCATTCTCGCCGACACCGCCAGGGCCACCGCCTCCGGGACCGCCTGGTCCGGGGCCTTGTGTAGATTGGTCATTGCTAGCCGAACCTATATTGAACCCACCTTGGAGATTTATGAGCTCGTTTCCGCGTCCCACGAGTCGGCTAAGGCCGTTGTAGCCGCTGGCCAGCTCCAGAGCAGAGTTATGCTGGCTGGAACCTACGTAGGGATGCTCCGTGGCAGGCGTAAGGTCTACCACCACCGCCCAGGATAGAGATACGATGAGCAGCACAATCGTCGCGAGGCCGAGGTGCACGAATCGCTGGAGTCGGGACACCGGAGCCGCGACGAGGTATAGCAGGTAGAAGGCGGGCAGCACCAGGAACGCTTGCATCATCTTTATGTTGAAGCCCAGTCCCACGATGAGCGCGCACAGCAGCAGCCAGCGCAAACGACCGGTCTCCGTAGCGCGCACGACTGCCCATGCTGCGACCAGCACGCTCAGGACAACGAGCATGTCCGCCGTGTTGCTGCGGCTCGTGGCCACGACTATAGGGATGAGGGCCAAAGCTAACGCGGCTATGAGCCCTGCCACGGGACCGAACGCACGGCTAACCAGGTAGTAGAGCAGTGCCACGCAGAGGACACCCGCTATAGCTTGGGGGAACAGCAGGGCCCAGCCGTGGAAACCGAACAAGTAAGCACTCGCGGCCTGGATCCACAGCCCGAGAGGCGGCTTGTCTACCGAGACGAAGCCGGCATCGAAGGAGACGAAGAAGAAGTTGCTCCAGCTGGTGAGCATGTTCTTGACGCCCGCGGCATAGTAGGGGTTGCCGTACCCCTCCCCCCACAGGTTGTAGAAGTTCAAGAACGCGGACAGTACGAGGATCGCTGTCAGAATATGCCGGTGCCATGAAGAGGTCTTAGTTGCCAATGTGCGTAACCCACCGGTGACGGTGGTACGTCTTTGAGTTAATTCCTGGGTCATTCTCCCTGTCGATCCTATACGTCTTGCTTTCTCTTCGGAAGTCTGAACCATGGGTCTATGAGAGGCCTTTGGCGACCATATGAGTTTTCATAAGAACAATTTCAGTAATAACCTCGTAGAGAGAAGTTTAATGGTCTCTTTTCGAGGAAATCCCGTAAGTGAGAAAAAGACTTTGATCGTCACGGGATTTAGCATTCGTCTCGACTACGGGGCATACCACGATGCTCACAATGGAGGCGACAAGTAGTAGAGGGTGAAATATATTTAAGTGCCGACCAGAAGTATCCGATCAAAGTGATTGTGTGTTAGCAAGAGATGGAGGAGATGAAAAAGCGCTTCAATAGTAGTCAAACTAAGCGTACGGAGAAAGGGGAGGTAAGCTGTGGCAAGAATCAACGGTATCGACCCTGACTATGCTCAAGGACCAATAAAGGCTGTCTTCGAAGCCCAGACCAAAAAGTGGGGAGCGCCACTCTCGAACCACCTGCTGTACGCAAGACGCCCGACCGTTTTTCGAGGGGTGCGAGCGATGTGGACGGGGCTAGACTCCTCTGGTCTCATCGACAGCAAGCTCCTCTCCCTTATAAATCGTCGGGTTGCGGCCATAAACGGTTGTGAATTCTGACAAGATATAAACGCTGCCGTGAGCAGCGAATTGGGTATTTCCGACGAGAAGATACTCGCCTTGGACGAGTACGCCACCAGCCCCTTATACGGGGATAAGGAGCGTATAGCCTTGGAGTACGCCGACCGCATGACTATCACCGACAAAGACGTGGACGACGAACTTTTCTCTCGGTTGCGCGGATTTTTCGACGAGGATGCCTTGGTGGAGCTCACCGCTGCCATTGCCTGGGAGAATGCTTCGAGCAAGTTCAACCGGGCATTGCGCGTACCCTCGCAGCACCTGTGGAGAGGCCCAGGGGGGTAGTAATGCACCAGCGTATTCGCCCACGCCAGAAACGGATGTTTTCAGAATACGACTAATAAGTAACGGTGATGAGAAACCGATATTTTTGTGGGTTGAGGGAGGCTTGACCCATTAAAGTGAATTGAGCTCACTCTTTATCTTTATTTCATCCTTAAAGCCGGTTTAGGCACCCCATGCGGAGGGATGCACGAACTGGTCTTTGCCTTTATCCTTTGCTTGATACAGTGCTATGTCTGCTGCTTCGAGCAGCCCGTCGGGGTTCTTGGCATCGGCAGGGAAGCTAGCTGCTCCGGCGCTGATTCTAAGCCCAAAGCCTAGTTGTTCTTCGGAGTGATTCGATACTGCCTCTCTAACCTTTTGGAAGAAGATTCGAGCCCCGCGTGGCGGGGTATCGGGCAGCACCACGGTGAACTCTTCGCCGCCGTAGCGGGCGAGCACGTCCGTCTCGCGGCTGCTCAAGCGTAGGGCCTCTGCTACGATTTTCAGACCTTCGTCGCCGGTCTGGTGGCCGTATTCGTCGTTGATCTGCTTAAAGTTGTCTAGGTCAAACAAGATTACCGTAAAGCCCACTTCTTCTGAGCGCCTGGCTCTCTTAAACTCCTCTCGGAGCTTTTTCTCAAAGCCCCGACGGTTGTAAAGCCCGGTTAGTAGATCTGTTAGGGATGCCCGCTGAAAGTAGTCCTTAAGTACCTGCATCTGTTGGAGCTTATGTTCGTAGTCCCCTCGTAAACGCTCCCTGCGTCCCACCTCTCGTGCCATATACCACGAGACGAGCGTCAAGGCTAGATAAGTAGGCGCTCGAACTGAAAGATGCTCCGCCAGCCTCGCCGTATCGGGAGCATAGAGTTGTGGACTCAAGCTAATGAGCACCGTCAGGGCAACTGTAAGCGTCGCTATTTGCGCTGAGAAGTAGATAGCGCAGAAGACAGCCACAAAAGAGTATAACGGGAAGAACGGGCTGGTCCATCCTCCAGAGAAGTAAACAGCCAAAGCTATCAGGCACAGGCCGTCTAGGGGAGCTACAACGAACAGGTTGCGGTTATACCGTCGCCAGGGAAAGAGCAATATGGCCACAGCCGAAATACCTGCTGTTAGTACCAAGCAGTTCAGAGCTAGGCGGTTCAGGTGTTGGAGAGGCACGAGCTGAGAATCGGCGACGAGCAGCACCACCACCATGCCAACCCCAAAGAGCGCTGTGGAGATACGACGCAGGTGATCGTCGAACCTCGACAGGGTCTCTTCTTGGTAAGAGACAGTGCTTGCGAGCCTTTCCCTCAACATAAGAACCTCACATAGAGTATCTTAGGCCGTTTTCTACCTGCTGTCAGCGATATGGTTCGGCGAATATGAAAGGCTGATTTACCAAGGCACAGCGAGTAGGCTAAGGAAGTAAGGTCGTTGCCTCCATCCTCTGAATTCGCACAACGGTGATTCTACCTCCAGAATATGGGTTCCACAATGTATCAAAACTACCGTTTTTGATACAAGGCAAAAGAGCCTTACACTGGAGTGTATATTTACTCACTGCTACTAGATGGTGGGGTTAACCTTACGAGTGCTGAGGAAGCAAAGGATAAGCTGGTTGTCCTACCTGGCCGGATTTATCCAGCTTCCTATTATCCAGCTTCCTAGATAGAGAGGCAAGTATTTCTGGTATCTAGGCTTGGGGAGCCTGCTCTCATAAGGAGAGCGAAGTATACACTGGGAGGGCCCCGGAAACGCATAATTTCATAAAAGTTGCTGAGAAAGGTTACTTCCAGAAAAGCCTACTAAAGAACCCTCTACTCTGCCCCGCTTCTATCGCCTCGTGTAGCTGCTGGGCTTGCTCCTGGGACTGTCGCCTTGTCCGTTCGTACTGCTCAGCAAGCCGCTGGGTATGCTCTATGGACTCTTTCAGATCTACAGCAAGACGCTCGGCATACTGTTGGGCACGTTCTG
>JAFAPF010000312.1 GCA_019247245.1 Rubrobacter sp.
TGTGGTGAAACGTATCTGACGTTTAGATTCATCCACCATCTCAACCCGGATGCCTATCGGCCATCTCCTGCCGAGCCCAACAGTTTGCGCCTGAACCTGCTGGCCGGGCCTGGCAGGACCTTCCGGTTTGATAGAGAGCGTCTTTGCGTCCCACCAAAGGTCGTAATTACAGGGCTGTGAGAGTAGGTGCCAAACTCGCTCGGCTGGTGCGTGTACAGTGGCGACGGGGCAGGTGCTAACGCTCATGAGGATCTCCTCTTGGTAGAGCTATGAGTGCTCATTTATAGTTATCTCTTTCCACCGGCTATATCCCCTGTGCCCAAAGACCGGGAGCACACACATGGCTTCATTTAGATCATGATAGCAGTGCCTAGGATTAGGTGCTCTTAACTAGTTGACACCTTTCTACGAAGAGCACTGTCCGCTTTCGGCACTGGGTGGCTGGAAAGTGAATAGGAGCGAGAGAAAACGCAGAGGCTACCAATATGTTAAGCAGAATAGTTGGTCGGTCCCGAGGATCATAACCACCTTCAATTTGAGTACAATCGCTAGTATGCCTGCCAACAACAAGCACGACGCCGAGTTTGGGCAACAACACTTGGGGGTTTGGGATCCGACCGGAGGCGAGATACGTAACGGTAGTGGACTTCCGGTCGAGGAGGGGATTGAGGAGATTCGAGTCCTCGGCTGCGGCGCTCAAGGCGGTCGGGTACGCGAGGTTCTCAAGGAGGAGTTGGGCTCTCTCCTAGGTGAGCCAGGGTGTACGTTCTGGGTAGACATCCTACGGCCACGGGCAGAGGCGAAGGCGCTGCTGCAAGAGACTCTGAAGCTAGGCCCGCTGACAGTAGAGGACTGTATAGCACCTTTGAGGATGCCCAAGATAGACATCTTACGAGAGAATGAGAAAGCTCCAAACTGTTTTATGGCCGCGTTCGCCCTGCAGCTGCAAAAAGGCAATAATGAGGTGCGGTTACGGGCCGTGGAAGTAGATTTGGTGATCGGTCCTAATTACCTGGTGACGGTTCGAGATGGGCACGTACCGGAAGTTACCCAAAGACTAGAGAGAAGGTTGCATAAACACGATTTACTCGAAGGCTCCGGGCAGATCCTTGCCTACGAAGTGCTGGACACACTGATCGATGGGCATCTGCCCGTGCTAGCCAGCACTGCGACCGCCGCCGAGGAGCTCGAAGAGTCATTAGACCCAAGAAACGAAAGGGTTTCCCTCATGGCTCTAGAAAACCTTATAGCGCTCAAGCGAGACCTCTCAGCGTTTCGCCGACTCGCTGTCGCTCAGCAGGATGCACTAAGGCGATTGGGGCGTGAATACATAGAGATGAGGCCTTATCTCTCGGACGTAGCCGATAATCAGCGGGAGACCGTGGACATGGCTGACGCTACTAGAGATTACGTAGACGGGGCGGTGGAAGCTTACCAAATGCGCCGCGATGAGTGGGCAGGGATAGGGATTCGACGCTTGACGGTGCTGGCTGGTGTGCTCGGACCACTATCGGTATTAGCTGCGTGGTATGGGACCAACTTCAGCTACATTCCTGGAGCGGATTCACCTTACGCCTTCTATATCTTTGTAGGGATACAAGTACTCTTTGTTATCCTAACCCTCTTGTATCTTCGCAGGCGCAACTGGATATAGAGGGAGCTTGCACCGCAAGAGAGTACTATGAACTCGCTTAAGGATGGGGTGAAACTCACAGGGGAATAGCCAAAACCGTACAAGGCACTTCTAGAGACCAAACTGCCGATTGGTAGGAAGCCCTTATTCTAGGCAGTTTCCGAGAAGCCGCCTTCTAGGCAACACAGTGAACAAGAGGCAACTTGCCTATTCTGATGAATCTCGAAAACTTCGGGGTACGAAAAAAGGGTTGAGGAACCTATGCCCCAACCCTTTTACCCTTAGCCTCGTGGCGCTCCTTTACGCAGCCGAACGGAATTCTTCGACCTCGCATCTTTCTTCGGGCACCTTCACGACTTCGGCGTCCTTAGCGGGATGTACCCCAGCTGTCCTACGCATGGGCTTGCTCGTGGTTCTAACCGGCGCGGCGACACCCTGTACAATGCTCAGGAGCGCTCCTGCAGCCGTAGCAATTCCTACCAGCACTAGCGCTAGCAGCGCAGCTAGTATCCCCACAATTATCGCTGCAAGGTTCATCTTCACATCCTCAATCATTTTGACCTCCTCAACCGAGGGGACGTTGGGCATGACAAGGCGCAGATAACAAACTGTATCAAGCACACTACAAATTATATCTTATAGGTGTGGGCGAAGCGAGCGTTTTTGACAAAAGAGTTTGCAACATTTCACGGCCTAGATACCTATACGGTTCGTCTCGAAGCGAAACAGCGCAGCGCTCTTCGCACAAGGGGGATTCTCCGGCTATCTGTGACCGGTTCTCCTTCGAGACGAACCGTGGGGTAGCCTGCTTTCTAGCTATTCGTAGTCCCTGATGTGAGCATAGTGCGCCCTTTAGGTAGAGTAGTGGTCTCGTAGGTGAGAAAGAAGCCGGAATCCAAAACGCATCAGTCCATACCCTGCGGCATGCCTTTGCAACACACACGGTCAAAAAGGGAACAAAGCTTGAAGTGGTGAGACAAGCTTTAGGTAATGAGTACTTAGAAACAACTAGTATCTGTGTTCACCTAGCGCGGGAGATGATGGATAAAGAGCTCCAAGAGAACGCGCTCTAGAGGTGGAGTGCCTCTATTCAGGAATGGCCGAGAAGGGAAATTGTTGGAAACCTAGGAGGCGAGGATAGGGTCTTCTTTAGATACTAGTTACGGTTGCGAGGACGACCGTTTTAAGCGTCAGATACTCCAGTAGGCATACCCGCTCCCCTTATGAGAGCCGGCTCCCCAAGCCTAGATACCAGAAATACTTGCCTTTCTAACTTTAGTCACTGAGAAAGGTTACTTCCAGAAAAGCCTACTAAAGAACCCTCTACTCTGCTCCGCTTCTATCGCCTCGTGTAGCTGCTGGGCTTGCTCCTGGGACTGTCGCCTTGTCCGTTCGTACTGCTCAGCAAGCCGCTGGGTATGCTCTATGGACTCTTTCAGATCTACAGCAAGACGCTCGGCATACTGTTGGGCACGTTCTG
>JAFAPF010000438.1 GCA_019247245.1 Rubrobacter sp.
AAGTTGAGGAGAAAGGCCAGTAGTAGCGTAGGGGCTCCTTGCTTAAGACCGCTAGTTACTGCTATTCGCCTGCAAAGGTGTTCTCGGCCGTTTGAAGTTTGAAAGGACTTATTACCGGGCTCCTTATACTACTCAGCAAAGGCACAGCTTTTTCTGCCGTAACCTATTCTCTAAGGTTGGCACAAGCATATAGAGGTAACGCGCTTGCCCTAGAGGACTGCCGTTGCATCCATGATTAGCCTGCTCTAGGAACGCTCGTGACACGGTGGTGGCTTAGACTGCCGTACGCCTGCTTCTCAAAAACCCCAGCGCTCTAAGGTCCAGCGCCTCTAGCTACGTCGCTTGATATAGGAGGCGACGTCATCGGGGAAGATGCCGCGCTGTGTCGCGCCTACCATAGCGGCGTACTGCAGCGCATCGCGCCGCGACGTACCTCGGCTTCGATCGTCTCCAGGCCGTGGCGACGCGCAGCCGCTACACGGTGGTACCCCATCGACGAGGAGAAGCCCCTCTCCGGTGTCGAAGACGACAACGGGTGGAAGAGCGTCGAGCATCTCGGCGTATCGCTCCACCCGTTGTCGTCAAGGTGGGCCTCGGGCTCAACAGGCGTGTTCGCCAGGAGATCGGCTATCCTCAATTGCGGTATCTCGCGCTCATCATCAACACCAGCTCGAAGATCCGCAACCCTCATCACACAATTAACGCGGCCTGACAAGGCACCTGTAGCCCTTATTCACCCAACGGACTAGCATCTTGTTTCTCGGAAACTCAGCAAGCATAAAAAGAGCCGGGGCTGTTAGAAACCCCGACCTCCACCTCTTTGCGGCAAGCATCGTTGGTTAGCCGAGTCTTTCGAGGATACGGCTCATTTCTTCACGGTTGTAGGTTTGGGCGTATGTGAAGAGGACTATCCCGTTGCCTCTAGGAGTGCTGCCAGCAGAGAAGTCGTTTCCAGCGCTTGTATATCATGGTGACCCCAGGAGGCGGCCAGTATCAGCTCTGCCGCCTCAGCGTCTTTGTCACGACTTTGACGGCTTTGACGGAGGGCTAGAGGCTGTGACCTTTTTTTTGTTATAATGTAAATGCCGACCACGAGAAGCACCGAGTAGCGTGCCTAGGAAGAGGGTATAAGGATTAGAGGATGACTAGCACCATCACCCGGTCCCGAGAGAAAATAGAGCAGGAGACAAAGGGACCGCCGCTCTACAACGTGATCCTGCTCGATGATGATGTCCATAGCTTTGAGTACGTGATCCGCATGCTCAGGCTACTCTTCGGGCATCCACCGGAACGGGGCTATCGAATGGCTGTGGAGGTACATACCACCGGCCGGGTCATCGTCGCCACCACGAACCTGGAGCACGCCGAGCTCAAGCGTGACCAGATCCACGCCTTCGGACCTGACCCGCTGATCTCACGCTGCAAGAGCTCGATGTCGGCCATAATAGAGCCGGCCCCTGACTGAACCGCTTTATCAAGCGATGACTCGTAACCTGAGGTTACTTAAAAGCTTTCGCCACAACGCACTCTCTTTATGCTGCAAAGAATCAGGATAAGGGGTAGATACAGCAAGTACCATGACTAAGGAACAGCAACTCGAACAGTACATCGAGATGATCGCTCGATGAATCATCCACTGCGAGCACATTGTCGCCTTCACGGGCGCAGGCATCAGCACCGACTCCGGCATTCCCGACTTTCGCGGTCCCAAGGGGGTGTGGACACACCGCGACGCCGGCCTGCCAGCGCTATGGTGGCGGGTTCCACCGGGCCAAGCCAAGCCCAACGCATCCACCTAACCCTCGTCGAACTCTAACGGCTAGGCAAGCTACGGTTTCTCATCACCCAGAACACCGATAACCTCCATCGCCGGTCTGGCACACATCCTGAACTCCTGGCGGAGTTGCACGGAAACGGGCAACTCATGCGCTGCCTCGCCTGCGACCGACTGTACACCAGCCAGGAGGTGAGGCGAGACACAAACCGGTGGAGACCAGGCTACCGCAGCCAGAACTCGGTAGTTAGACAGCCGGCCTACCTCACCTGTGGTGACCGGCTCGCCTCCTCCGTGGTGAACTTCGGGGATTCGCTGCCAGAAAAAGAAGTGGAGCTATCCGGACAGCACGCCCGCCGCTGCGATCTGATGCTCGTGCTTGGCTCCTCGCTCGTGGTGGAGCCGGCGGCCTCGCTGGTGAGGCTGGCGCTCAAGTCTGGTGCTCGGGTGGTCCTGATCAATCAAGGCAAGACACCCTACGATAAGGCAGCGACGCTGCAAGCGTGGACAGGCATAAGTGAGGTGATCTCATCGGCGGTGGAGTGGGTGCAGCGAGAGCTCGGGTAGTAGTCTAACAGGCCCTGAGCGCGGGGCCAGGGCCGCTTCGATTGCTGTAGGGAAGGAGGTTGCCGTCGAGGAGACCGATACATATTGCTCAAGTCGACACCTACGCTACCAGCAAATGGCTCCTCACGTCACGGTGTTACACGAAGCCCACAACCACCAAGTCCAGGAGGCGATGATACGCTTTCAGAAGGGGCAAAGCGCCTCTACAGGCCGCTCCATCGATGACCAAACCAACGTTCCGGTTACCGTCTCTCCAAGCCCACGTTCTCCTTGCCTAAACTTATCTCATGACCGGCCACGGTCACGGTGACGTGTCAGAGCCGCTAAATAGAGTGTTACCAACCTTCTTTTCCTCGTGCCCGAGAAGGGGTGGCTCAATCTTTGGGCTTATCTACACGCTTGTCTACTTCTTGTTTGAGGCGACCAGTCCGAGCGTGTCTCCGAACCCCAAACCGAAGATGGTAAAAGGTCTACTATACTGGCCTTCACTTTCTCCTTTTCTCCACGTCTGCGTATTACCAGCCTAGCCTGTTCTGCCAGCTGTTAGCCCAAACGTTCAGCCATTCTTGAGCAACGGGATAGTCTAGGGCTCGGCTTCGGCGCGTTTTCCGCCGGCACCTTACGGGTAAGCCTTCTGGGTGAGGCACTCGAGCCTCCCCAGGATCCGAAGAACTGGAGGTGTGCGAGACATGGCAGCGACCAGCAAGAACGGTCCCGAGTTACACCCAGCCACTGTGGAGTTGGCGCAGGGCAGGAACTATGGGATGATCACCACAGTGCTCCCCTCCGGCAAGCTGCAGACCCACCCTATCTGGGTCGGCAGCGACGGGGAGCGGCTTGTGGTCAACACCGAGACCCACCGCCGGAAGTACAGGAATGTTGAGCGCGATCCCAACGTGACCCTGACGATTCGGGACGAGGA
>JAFAPF010000520.1 GCA_019247245.1 Rubrobacter sp.
ATCCTGGGAGATGGTCCATGTTGGTTCTTGAGAAAGGCTTCGAGGCTGCTTCTTTAGCAGGTTTGGGCCTCCTGTTGGGCCCGTTTGGCAAGCTCTCTATAAAGCTTCCAAGCGAATATGCCGGCTTCCACCCGGCGTAGCCGCCAAGTGGCGGTGACTGTACGCTCCACGAGCAGGCTTTCCAACTCTCCTAGGGGCTGCAGTTGGTCCTGTAGACGTTCGCTAGTTCCTTTAGGGCAAGCTTCGTCTTCTCCGGGAAGTAGTACGTCTCGCGAGAGGAGAACGTGCTTTAAGACGTTTCGGTGGACGGCGGCCTTACCTTCGGGCGTTTTAGGCCCAGTGCTTTTGAGAGCGTTGCGCTGGCTTCGGCTTTCTTATCACTAGTCACGATCACGCCTTTCCGAGTTGCTTAGGGTAGATAATCTCCTTAAAGATTGTAATCCTGGTTGCCTCGACATCGAGCGTCGGTTTCAAGCTCCTTGTCTGGTCGACGCTATTGGCGTTCGATGGAGGATCGTACGCCTGAGATGATGTATGCTCACGCTCGTGAGTATGAGCGAAGGCGCGTCTTTCGGAGGGTTCTTTTGAGCCCGCTTAGAGCGGGGTTCGTTTACGGAGTGGTGGCGGTAGTTGTTACGCTTGTGACGGAGTTACGCTTCCTTTTCATAGACCCACAGGGGATACCGGATTGGATCCTGACTGTTATCGAGGGGTTCCGTACCCAGCTGGCCCTCGCCGCGTACCTCTTTCTAGGCATCCTCGCCGCCCTCCGGGCACTTCCGGTACGCCTCGACCCTGGCATTCCCTACCGCTCTCTGCTGCTGCGTGACTGCGTGCTCGCTTCGACCGTGGTCGCGGTTATGGTAGGGGTTACACTCTTCGTCGTTACGGCCCTCAACGCCACACTCTTCGCCGACCAAATTCGCGCTTACGCCCGCGATGCCGCGCCAAGTATAGTAACCTACGACGAAAAGGTAGCCAGCCGGCTCAGTAACCCTCCTACACTGCCCACCGCTGAAGAGGTCGAGAAAAGCCTCCAGCCTCCCGTACTCCGGGATCTAGGTCGTTCCATGTTCAACCTTGTCCTGCAAGCTCTCCTACTCGGTGCCGCGGGCGCTGTGGTCGGCGCTTTGCGCGGTGCCTTCGGTTCGGACGGTACCCGCGGACAGCGCTCTGCGTCCTCGGATAAACGTAGAAGCTTGGAGAATGGGGAGAGTTCGCAAGAGTGAACCAGCTTCGTGGGGCATCGGTCGCAGTAGCCCTGCTCGTCGACGCCCTTTTCGGGGAGCTACCCGAGTGTGTACACCCTGCTGTCCTCATGGGGTGGGTCGTTTCGAGGTTCGAAAGAAGGGCGCTTACCCTCGAGGACGCCCGCCAAATGAGGCTCGCGGGGCTTTTCTTGGCCCTAGCGCTTCCCGCGCTATCCTTCATACTCGCTAGTACTACTCTGCGTCTCGCACCGCCGAAGCTGCGAGGCGCCTTGGAGGTAGGACTTCTGTCCACCACCCTCTCAATGCGAGGCCTCGCGCGGGCCGCCCTCGCCGTAGAACGCGAACTCGAAAATGGTAACTTAAAGGCGGCCCGCGCCCGCGTTAGAGAACTTGTTGGGCGCGACACGGCACACCTCTTCCCGCGCGAGGTCAGCCGGGCAGCTATCGAGTCGGTCGCGGAGAATACGAGCGATGGTGTCGTCGCCCCGATGCTCTATGGGCTCTTATGGGGCGCCCCGGGAGCCTTCGCCTATAAGGCCATCAACACGTTGGACTCCATGATCGGCCACCCACAGGGGCCTTATAGGAATCTCGGATGGGCCTGTGCTCGTCTGGACGACCTCGCCAACTTCCTTCCAGCCCGCCTTATGGTGCTTTGTACGGCCGTCTCCGCCCGCCGCGCTAGTACTTTGACCGTTGCCCGCCGCTACGGACCACTGACCAGGAGCCCGAACGCTGGCCGGGCCGAGGCTGCCTTCGCCGGCGCCTTGGGCCTCAAGCTTGGTGGGGCGAATTCTTATGGGGGCGTGCTCCGGCAGGGTCCCATCCTCGGCAGCGGACGCCCACCGCAGGCTGGTGATCTGCGGCGGGCTGTGCGCCTCATGCGCCATACCTGCGTACTCTTCGCTAGCTTGAGCCTTGCGATGAACCTCGCCAGGGGATGCCGCGGTGGTTAAGGGATGGGTCGCCTCACCGGACGGGCGCCACCACGGTGCCCACCACGTCGAGGCCGCCCGGAACCTTGGCGTACCTCCCGACGGCTTTCTGGACTTCAGCGCAAACATCAATCCCTTAGGGTCGCCCGCTGCAGCGCTCGCCGCCGGCGAGCAGGCCCTGCACGTGGAGACCGAAAGCTATCCCGATCTTCACTACCGCGAACTGCGGGCGGCCCTCGCTAGCTACCTTAGGGTCTCGCCCTGTACGGTGCTGCCCACGAACGGCGGTGCGGAGGCGCTGTTTCTGGCTGCTCGGACCGTGGCGCAAGAGTCAGGGTATTACAAGGCTCTCATCCTGGAACCCACGTTCAGCGAATATGCTGCCGCCGCTCGCTCCGCCGGGCTCGAAGCCGTGCATGTGGTAGCCCGGCAGCCCTCGTCGGGTTTCCGTCTCGACCTCACCGTCCTCGAGCGCGCGCTCGAGGACGGTGAGGTTGGCCTCGTCTTTCTCTGCAACCCGAACAACCCAACCGGTGATGCCGTGTCGCGACGAGAGGTACTGCGTGTGGCTAGACGAGCCCGGGAGGCTGGCGCCGTTCTCGTGGTGGATGAGGCGTTTGCTGACTTCGCACCAAACCTCAGCGTCGCTTCGGAGGTCGACCACGCCGTTTTAGTGGCCCGCTCTTTCACCAAATTTTTCGCTCTGCCCGGGCTCAGGCTCGGCTGCCTTGTGGCTTCGGATGTTGGACGCGTTCGGGCCTTCCAGCCCTCGTGGCCTGTGAACGCTGTCGCAGCTGCTGCTGGGATCGCCGCTACCAAAGAATCTGCCTTCGCCAGGCTTACGCTTGCGGAGGTGGCGCTCAGGCGTCAGGAGCTTCTGCGCGCACTCGGCGAGTTGCCAGGGATCACGCCTTACCCGGGAGCGGCGAACTTCTTGCTCGTGCGCGGACCGCAAGGTTTGCCGGAGGAGCTCGTGAAAAGGGGCATCCTGGTGCGCGGCTGCGAGCCTTTTCACGGGCTCGATGCAGATTTCTTCCGGGTAGCAGTGCGAAGTGCAAAGGAAAACGGGTACCTCGTGCAGACGCTGCGGGACGTACTTCGTAAGGGGACGCTGTAGGCGTCCACACGCTGGTCCTCGGCGGCTCCAAGAGCGGCAAGAGCGCCTTCGCCGAAGAGCATGCGCTCGGGGTCGGCGGCGAAGATGTACTCTACGTTGCAACCGCGCTCGCACGTTCGGATGACCCGGATCTCCTACGGCGCATCGAAGCCCACCGCGAGCGACGTCACCGTGGTTGGGGTGTGCTGGAGCTCGCAGGCGGAAGCCTGGACCCGGTCCTCGAAGCGTCGGATGGATGGGATGCGGTGCTGCTCGACTCTCTTACCCTGTGGGTGTCGGCCCGGATGTGCGGTGGAGAACAAAGTGAGACGGAGGAGGAGTTTGAGCGCTTCGTCAGGGGTGCAGGTTCGCTCTCTAAGCCCATGATCCTGGTCAGCGACGAGGTTGGGCTCGGGGTGGTCCCGGAGTGTGCCGCGAGCCGGAGGTTCAGAGATCTACTTGGGCTTATTAATCAGCGCGCTGCCGTAGTCGCCGAAGAGGTATATCTGTGCGTCGCCGGAATAGAGCATAGGATCAAATAGAGATGCGCGCGCTCCTGGCCTTCTTTACGGCACTGCCCATCGGTGCTACTGGCTTGTCCCTGGAAGAAGCCGCACGCAAGGTTTACTTACTTCCTTTCGTAGGTCTCCTCGTCGGACTACCCGGTGCGGCGTTGCTCTTACTTGCCTTCACGGTTCCTCCGGGGGTAGCCGCCACCCTCGCTCTGGGGGCTACACTGCTGGCGGCTGGCTTGCATCATACCGACGGCGTCCTGGACGTAGGCGACGCTTTGATGGTTCGGGGAAGCACCCTAAGACGACGGGAGGTTCTCAAGGATGCCCGCGTCGGCGCGGGCGCCGTCGGGGCGCTCTTCATCGTCTACGCTCCGCTGCTTGCGTCGCTCGACGCGCTAGCGGATGTCTCTCCGCTTCGGGCGGCTGCAGCACTCCTCGCGGGCGAAGTCGTCGGCCGTTCCGCTATGCTCCTCCTGCTCGTCTTCGGCCAGCCGGCCGACCCAAGCTCTTCTTCCCTATACTTCGTTCGCTCGCTAAAACGGTGGCGCTCAAGGAGTATTGCGCTGGTCTTTGCGCTGGCCTTACCGCCCCTGATTTCGCTGGAGCTCGGGTGGTCTGCGCTTATTTTGGCCCTTGTGATACCTGCGGCGACGACCCTTTTCGTACTTACGCTTGCGAAGAGGGCCTTCGGAGGTATAAGTGGCGACCTCGCAGGTGCTACCGGAGAGCTTGCTAGGGCGGTGCTTCTGGTTACGCTCTCCGCGGTGCTCTAAGCTGCTAAGAAGCCAGATCATCGCCGGGCTGCATAACATGGACGATCGCGTCCGGAGCGATTCTGGAGAGGTGATCCTGGAACTCCTCCGGTGTGCCGGGGAGAAATGGAAAGGTCCCGTAGTGGATGGGTACGACGTGCCGGACACCCAGGAGGCGGGTGGCGTGGGCAGCCTCGAAGGGGCTCATTACGACCTGGTTGCCGATCGGCAGTAGGGCGAGGTCGGGACGGTAGATTTCACCGATGAGCCGCATATCGCCGAAGACGGCTGTGTCGCCCGCATGGTAGAGCTTGAAGCCGCTCTCGAACTCAAGAACGTAGCCCATGGGCTCGCCGGCATACACGATTGTCCCGTCCTCTTCGGCTATGCTTGAGGAGTGGAAAGCGTGAACTGGGGTGACCCTGATCCCACCGACCTGGGAGGTGCCGCCTTTCTGCATCGGCATCCCGTTCTCGATGCCCTTAGCCTGCATGTAGGAGAAGATCTCGAAGTTTGCCACTACCAGCGCCCCGGTCTCTTGAGCTACCGGTATGGCGTCGGCGAAGTGGTCGAAGTGGCCGTGGGTAATAAGCATGGTATCCAGCTCCCCAACCTGCTTCAGGTCCTCCGGGGTTTGGGGATTGTCGGTCAAAAAAGGGTCTATAAGGATCTGCTCGTCACCTGGCGTCACGAACCTGAAGGTCGCATGTCCAAGGTAGGTGATCCTGGCTCCCCCGAGCAAGTTGTCCATGGCTTACCTCCGTTTGTTGTATTCAACGTCGCCAAAGCAAAACACCTTAGCGTATACCCTAGAGTAACGCCCAAGAAACTACAACTCGGAGATAGCTCGGCGCTTCAAGTAAGAACCAAGCCGGCGATACGCCGACGTCCTTTTCTCGGCTCGAGAGCGAGTTGGGGGTAACTACGGAAGAACCTGCCTCGCTTGTACAACACGTATGCTCGATACTTCGGCTGGCAGTTAAGGGGGCGCTGATACTGTACCTGCGTTCCCCAGCGTATCCTCGACCGCCCTGGCTATACTGCTCCACACCCAACGATCCCTCCTTCTCCGGCTCCCTTAAGCCCCAAAGGTTGTCGGGAGATGGGGCGTCCTCGCAAACGAACGTGTGCACGTGAGAACTTCAGCTACCGCCGGCTCAATGTAGTCAATAAAAGTCGCGGTGAGGGGTTGTCCACAACCATCGTAGTGGAACGCTTCGAGTAGGACTCCTCCGAGACCGTGCGGAACGCCCAGTTAGCTGCCCCTGCGATGAGCATGGGGTTGACCGCACGGCCGAGCTCGTAGGCGATGACGTAGCGACGGACCTCTACCCCTCCGATGTCCGTATTCTACCTCCACCTGAGCTAGATACACATTATAAGGTTAGGTCATGTGGTATATGGGAGTGGGAAGGAGGAGACGGCATGCACTTAGGGCTCGAATGCTCGGTTGCTTACATCACAAGGGCCGATAAGGACATTGGTCAGGAATGTGCCAAGGTGCTCGCCTCTGGGCAGGGAGCGAAGGAACCGCTGCTGGCCGGAGAGACTACACCGGCCGAAGCGGCGGGGGCAGGCCAGGAAACTGCCTCGAAAGAGGGGCGGCAGATGCGCTACCCTCCGCTGACCCACCAGGCTGCCGCAGCGACGACTGGGAAGAGTCCTTCGATATGCTCTTTGTTGTCAGGCTCCCTGCTGCGTGCGACAGTGCCCCCCCATGGGTAGGCTCGGCCTGTATCTATAATTCGGCAGCTTGCTAACATACCGGAAGACGTTGTGTACTTATCAGTAGCCAGCAAGGCTGCTGAACCACAGGCCGATCTATGGACCTTACCCCCGGTGGTGGCTGAGGTCCAGGCTTGGCTTTCCCGAACCTTATGTGAATAGAGAAAGGTGTGAGATAGGGGTGGAGAATAGAGGATGTGATGCTAACGGACACCTGGGTCAAGGAGAAGACAAGGGGCTCGATTTTCTGGGCTTGGACACCTTGCTAACGGACGAGGAGCGCAAAGATCGCGACTATATTCGCAGGTTTGTGCATGAGAGGCTGAAGCCCAACATTCAAGAATGGTGGGAACGCGCGATCTTCCCTCGTGAGATCGTGCCGGAGATGGGCAAGAGGAGACTGCTCGGCATGCACCTGAAAGGCTACGGATGCGCTGGAAAGAGCGCTGTGGCCTATGGCTTGGCCTGCCTAGAACTCGAAGCTGGCGACTCGGGCTTGAGGACCTTCGTTTCAGTGCAGGGCTCTCTGGCGATGTCGGCCATCCACAAGTTCGGCTCCGAAGAGCACAAGCAAGAATGGCTACCCACCATGGCACGCGGCGAAACCATAGGTTGCTTCGGTCTCACTGAGCCCGAGGCTGGCAGCGACCCAGCCAATATGAGAACCTTCGCGCGTCGAGATGGCTCCGACTGGGTATTAAACGGCCGTAAGCGCTGGATAGGAATGGGCTCCATTGCCGATGTGGCTGTGGTATGGGCGCAGACCGATGACGGAATCCGCGGCTTTCTGGTTCCCTCCGACACCTCGGGGTTCTCCACCTGGGATATAGCGCACAAAGTATCCCTGCGCGCTTCGGTGCAATGCGAGCTGAGCCTCGAGGACTGTCGTCTCCCCGTAGAGGCGATGCTTCCGGAAGCTAAGGGCTTGCGGGGGCCGTTCTCTTGCCTCAACGAGGCTCGATACGGCATCATCTGGGGCGCGATGGGAGCGGCCCGGGACTGCTACGAATGCGCCCTTGAGTACTCAAAGAACCGTATCCAGTTCGATAAACCTATTGCCGCTTTTCAGCTCACGCAGCAGAAGCTGGTCGACATGATGGTCGAAATAAACAAAGGCATGCTGCTTGCCCTGCATCTCGGGCGCATGAAGGACGATGGCAGGCTGCGTACCGAGCAAATATCTTTGGGCAAGCTTAACAACGTCAGGGAGGCTATAAAAATAGCCCGTGATGCGCGTACCATCCTCGGCGGAAACGGAGTAACGCTCGAGTACCCCGTGATTCGGCACGCGAACAACCTGGAGTCCGTCCTCACGTACGAGGGAACCAGCGAGGTGCACACCTTGATTCTGGGCCAGGCTATCACGGGTATACCGGCCTTCCGCTGACCCGTCTTCGAGTAGAGGCGGGTTGTTCGATATACGAGGGGTTAGCAGCGCGAAATCTGGGGATAGCTAACATGTTCATCTGATTTCCAAAACACGAAACAACCTGAGCTGAGGTTCCGCCGCTCAGCAGAGTGCGGAACTCCCGAGGTAGAGCTGACGCTAGCGTAGCAGACTGGGTTTTTGATCTTGGTATGGAGTTTGGTACAGATTTGTAAACGTAAATACCTAGTTTGTAAACGTAAATACCTAGTTTTGAGAGGGGAGTGCATGGTTCCCGCCTCGTCGAGGGCTACGATTGGTGGCTCAGAGACACCTTCCTCATCATTCTACAGCCCCAAGCGCTTTAAAAGCCCTCCCCGCGGGTCGCCGAGAAGCGGGAAAGGAAGGTCGAGCTTCTTCACCATCACTGAGTTATAACTTGGAGGGTCGACACTGATGCTGGCGAGCCTAACCCCACGCTCCCCAACCTCTTGATAGCCTCTGGCAAGGCTGACCAGCTGCCCGTTGCAGTCTGGTCACCAGTCTGGTCACCAGTCGCCGCGGTAGAAGACGAGCATCAGCGGCCCCTCAGCAAGTTCGCTGCGCAGGTCGACGGACTCTCCCCGCTCGTCCGGTAATATGAAGGTTGGAAACCTTTCCCCAATGCTTATGTTCGCCATATGTTGTTCCTTTCGGGTAGAGTACGACTCGTGAAAGACCTTTTGAGGTGCTTACCAAGAGAAGAATATTCCCGGAAGCTATATCTAACATGGCGCATTGGCAGGGATATTCACACAATGCCCATTCTACGAAGAGCCCTGGCCGTTTCTGCAGAAGCGAGAGCCTCGGGCTAGGACCGAGTACTTGACGCATCTAACAACACCAAGAGAAGACTGCCGATAATTGAAGCATTAAGGATCTTGATATTCTCTTGTCAGAGGAGTATCTTACACCTATAAACTGAATAGTTGTCGTTGCCTAATCTCCATAAATGGAGAGCGGGGGAACCGATCAGCGGGTAAACCGCTTGGGGTGAATCGCCTGGTCTATCCAGGCGTAGGGCTTAGCTCTTTCGGCCCGAACCCGTCAGCTAACCTCGTAGGCGCAAAAGAAAGAGGGCACTCCGGGCCAAGTGGTTCGCTCTTGGGCAGGCTGAGACCGTATTGG
>JAFAPF010000529.1 GCA_019247245.1 Rubrobacter sp.
ATCGTCGGTCCCTTCACCTCGGCGGCGATGCGACTCACCGACTCGAAATCTCCCTCGCTCGTGATCGGGAACCCCGCTTCTATAATATCCACCCTCAGGCGGGCGAGCTGGAAGGCTATCTCCAGTTTCTCTTCTACCGAGAGCGAGATTCCCGGTGACTGTTCGCCGTCTCTCAGGGTGGTATCGAAGATTTGTACGCGACGCATAATCTCTCATCTCCCTACTACGTTTAAAACTGGCTGAAAATAGCGACTCTCTGTTTTGGTGGCCGTGGACAGCCCGGCTAGAGGCCGGGGCTAATAATTCGCCCGGCGGCCACCTTGGTTAGTCGTAAGGTGGCGAGAGGGATGCGCAGGGTGTGGAAGATTTCCGTCATGCAAGATGTTAGTATCTCACCCGGCAGCCTTCTCCGCAACCTCGACGGTCACGGTCCAGTAGGCATAATCCGGGTTCTCGCCGCGAGCAGCCTTGAAGTACAGCTCCTGCAAGCGCCCGGCGACGGAGCCGATTTCCCTGTTACCAACAGGACGGCCGTCGACCTCGATGATGGGGGCGATCTGGAACCCCGTGCCTGTGAGAAACACCTCGTCCGCCGCGTATAGCTCCGTCCGGTCCACGTCTCTTTGTATTACCGGCATCCCTAATTCTTTCTCTGCAAGCTCTATCACCGCGTCGCGTGTGATTCCCTCCAGAATATCCGCTGTTACTGGCGGCGTGACGAGTCCCCCCTTACGCATGAGGAAGATGTTGGCGGCGCTCGCCTCGGAGACGTGCCCTTCTTGCGTGAGGAAGATGGCATCGTCGTACCCCGCCCTCTGCGCCTCATCTACCGCCAGAGCCGTATTTATGTATGAGCCCGTGAGCTTTCCCCGGGCCGGGATGGCGCAATCCGGAGTGCGGCGCCAGGAGGAGACGCAGCACCTGAGACCCGTGAGCTCCACGTAATTGCCCATAGGTACGGTGAAAATGGATAGTTGATCGTCACCCATTAGCTTCACCCCAACCGACGTTGTGGACTTGTAGGCTAAAGGCCTGATGTACGTGTCCTCCCGCGGCGCATTGCTCCGGAGGATCTCTAGCGTGATCTCGCACAGCTCATCGATCGTGTGCGGCAGCTCTATGCGCAAGAACCTGCAGGATTTCTCGAACCGCTCATAGTGCTCCCGCATCTTCAGGACTTGCAATGTCCCTCGGCTCTCGCTCCAATACGCGCGTATTCCTTCGAAAGCCCCTGTACCGTAGTTGAGAGCATGCGTCGCGGGCGACAACCGGATATCGCTCATCTTCACAAACTCCCCGCCGTGGTAGGTCCATTCTTCGTCCGACGCTGCAAACGCTCGGCGACTCATTGTGTGTCACCCCCCTGAGTGCTCCCCGCGGGTGCCTTGACTCCCTCGGCCGCCAGCGCCCTGAGCTCTGCTCCGAACCTCTCGACCGGAAGCTCCGCTTCCTGGCGGCGCATCGCGAGAAAACTAGCCCCACCAGCCTGATTCTCTAATACCCATTCTTTGGCGAACTTGCCACTCTGGATATCTGCGAGGATCCCACGCATCCGCTCTCTGACGCCTTCGTCTATGAGCTTGGGTCCTGCGGTGTAGTCGCCGTATTCGGCGGTGTTCGAGATCGAATACCGCATCTGTGCCAGGCCTCCCTCGTAGATGAGGTCTACGATCAGCTTGAGCTCGTTGACACACTCGTAGTACGCGAGCTCCGGTTGATACCCCGCGTCGACCAGCGTGTCGAACCCGGCCTTCAAGAGTGCAGTGAGGCCACCGCACAGGACCGCCTGCTCTCCGAAGAGGTCTGTCTCGGTCTCTTCGGCGAACGTGGTCTCTATGATCCCGGCCCGGCCGCTCCCGATACCTCTGGCGTAAGAGAGAATCAGGTCACGTGCCTCCCTCGAGGCATCGTTTCCAACCGCAAAAAGCGCGGGCATCCCTTTGCCATCTACGTAGAGGCGTCGCAAGACATGACCTGGTCCCTTGGGTGCCACAAGCCCGAGATCCACCTCGGGTGGGACCTTTATTTGGTTGAAGTGAATGTTGAACCCGTGGGCGAAGAGCACGAGCATGTCCTCCGATAAGTTCGGCTCTACCTCGCTTCTGTATACGGCAGGCTGCTTCTCGTCCGGCAAGAGTATCATCGTCACATCTGACCAGCGGACGGCGTCAGCGGTATTCATCACCTGAAGGCCCTCTTGTTCGGCCTTCGGACGGCTTGCGCTGCCCTCATAGAGCCCGACGGTGACCTCGCAGCCCGAATCTTTCAGGTTCAAGGCGTGAGCGTGACCTTGGCTACCATAACCCAGGATGGCGATCTTGCGCTGCGTGATCTCGTTTCCTATGTCCCCTTCACGATAAACCCGAGCCATCTAAACCTCTCCGTTCCCCGGTCGAGCCACCGGCCCTAGTCGCACAAAATCTTCTAAGTCATACTCCACTTCGGCGAGCCACGCCTCCATCTTCTCCGGTTTCCCCGACGCCACGACCGTGTTTCCGTCTTCGTGGATGCCTATACCTGCACGCCCTACTGTTTCACGCCACGCGTCGCCTTTTATCTTCAACAGCGCGACCTCTATCATCGCGCTTGCTGCTCCTATCTCTTCCACGTCCTCGAGTGCGGAGAGAAGCAAGGTGTATCGCTGGGCGGTCTCGGGTGGGCAGTCGAGCAGCATCGTCGCCCGCATCCAACCCCCATGTCTGCCAACGGTAAAAGAGACAACCGGCATCCGCTTGTTCTGCAACGTCATCAAAAAGCGGTTCAGGGCGAGCATTCCGCCGCTTAAGCGGACCTCAATCAGGCTGAGGGACGCATCGGTCGACACGCCCGGCGCCCTAGGCGCCATCTTCCTCGATCATCTCATGCACGCTCATGCCACTCGGGATCATGGGGTACACGTTCGCCTCAGGGTCGATGTGGAAGTCCAGGACTACGCATCCCCGCTGCTCCTGCGCCCATCTCACTGCCGCTTTGACGTCGTCGCCTTCACGCACGGTCTTGCCAGCGAGCCCGTAAGAGGCGGCGAACATCTCGTAGTCAGGCCCGGTGATAGGCGTCTCTGAGTAGCGGCGGTTGTGGAAAAACTGCTGCCACTGGCGCACCATGCCAAGGTAACCGTTGTTGAGGATGGCTACTTTGATGTTCAGGCCGAAGTCTCGGATGGTAGCGAGCTCCTGAATATTCATCTGGATACCACCGTCACCGGCCACGACCCACACAGGTTCATCGGGATAGGCAAACGCCACGCCTATCGCCGCCGGCAGGGCAAAGCCCATCGTGCCCAACCCCCCGCTGGTTATATGGCTGTTGTACTTGGTGAACTTAAAGAACTGGGCCGCCCACATTTGGTGCTGCCCAACATCGGTCACGAGCCGGACCTTCTCGCCGGCCGCCTCCTTGATAGCGTTCATGATCTGGATCGGGCCGTACTTGTCACACGCTTCGTTCTCGCGGCGCTTCTCCGGCTCCTGGCTCTTCGCGATCTCCTCACGCCACCGTGTGTACCTGCCCCGATCCTCCGAATCCTCGAAGTACCCGAGGATGCTGCGTAGCGCAAGCTTGGCGTCTGCCGCGATGCCGACGGTGGGCTTGACGACCTTGCCGAGCTCGGAGGGGTCCACGTCTATGTGCACGATCTTGGCATTTGGGGCGAATTTATCGACCGCACCCGTAATCCTGTCGTCGAACCGCATCCCGACCGCGAAGAGGAGGTCGGACTTGTCTATTGCTCGGTTAACGCTCGCCGCCCCGTGCATTCCCGGCCACCCAATGTACAGCGAATGATCATCCGGGAACGCGCTGACTCCCAAAAGCGTAGTGACGACCGGGACGCCAGTACGCTCGGCAAGTAACCTGAGCTCCATCTGCGCCCCCGAGAGAATGACCCCGTGCCCCGCCAGGATGAGCGGCCGCTTCGCTTTCCGCAAGAGCACCGCCGTGGCCTCCAGGGCTGGTCCTGTGATTGGTGTCGGCACCTCTCGGAGCCTCCGGTAGCCGTTGTCGTTGCACGCAGCGAACTGCACGTCTTTGGGCACGTCCACCAGTACGGGACCCGGACGCCCCGAGCGAGCGATTTCGAATGCCCGCCTCATCGTCGGGTAGAGTTCGTCCGGATCCTCAACGAGGAAAGAATGCTTTGTGAATGGCAAAGTCATCCCCATAACGTTTGTCTCCTGGAAGGAGTCCTTGCCCATCGCCAGACGGCCGACCTGGCCGGTGATCGCCACGAGCGGCACCGAATCCATCTGCGCCGTCGCAAGCCCTGTAACCAAGTTCGTTGCTCCAGGGCCACTCGTCGCCACGCATACCCCGACCCGCCTCGTGGCCCTGGCGTAACCGTCGGCTGCGTGAGCCGCGGCCTGCTCATGGCGGACGAGGACGTGTTTTAGTGGGTAATCGGGTAGCGCATCATAGAACGGCATGATCGCACCCCCTGGGTACCCGAAGAGGTACTCTACTCCCTCGTCCAGGAGGGCCTCACACATAGCTTCGCTTCCGGTACGCGGCTTGTATTCGATGTTAAGAGCTGCATTCTCCACGATTTCCCATCCTTCTAGTGTTGCGAGTTAGAAAAGTCTTCGGCCGAAGAACGGGGAGATTGCCCCGCGCTTCTCTAGGCGGACCGGATAGCGCCGCCCCGGCCCGCCCGGCTAATTAGTAGCCGTAGGGCTATAGGGACAGCCTGCGTGGGTACTCGCGGGTGGATGGGAGGAGTGAGCATGTGGGCAGCGCCGGGCTTGAGACCCGAAACCTCTATCTGCTTGCCTTCCGAAACTCCGGTCAAGAGTCCCTCACTCACTCGACTACAATTACCATAAGCCTATGATACTTTGTATCCGTTTGTCAAGGCGTATAAACAACAATTTCGTAGTTGGCTACGAAAGGTCCGTTATGGTGACGCATATTATCCACCGGGCCAACCGCTAGGATTAGCTGCAGCCAAAGCTTCTCTAGAGCTTCTACCAGACCCGTAAGTTGCGATGTCCACCCGGAGTGCCGGGTCGCTTGCGCGTTATGTGCACCAACCTGGCCACCTACGATAGCCTTATTTGGGCACCCTCCAGGGGAGGCAGTGAGTGGTGGGTGTGCTGCGTCGGTGGTATCAGTGTTCCTTAAGGTCGGCGGCTATGCCGGCATTCGTTAATATTAGCCCTCCCCTTAGATGCCAAGTCGTTTCACTACTCGGTTGGCTCGGCTTTGCACCAAAATTACAAGCGACTGCAAGAAGAGGTGATGTGTTCAGAGTCGAACTACCACTTCTAGTGTCCGACCCCGACTTTTGGTGCAAAACCCCCTGAGCTAGAAGTAGTCGGCTGACCTCTCAACTGATAGTGTTATGGAGCAGCAGCGATGCAGAAGATGAGAGAAGAACTTTGTATAAAATTCTCCAGAGGGTAGCGGATAACCGAACAGATGATTCGCTTGCGACGAGATTACGAAGGAGACGATTTGCGTTATTCTGCCATCTTATTTCGTCGCTGGATCGACCGTTCAGCATACTCGACGTGGGCGGGACACTGCTGTTCTGGGAGAAGATGCGCTTTGCTGAAGAACGCGGCGTGCGGATAGTACTTCTCAACGTCGGAGAGGCGGAATTTGGGCATCCAAAAGAGGCGGAATTTGGGCATCCAAATTTCACGTGCGTCGTCGGCGATGCGAGAGATATGGGGGAATTTGGAGACCAAGAGTTTGAGGTTGTCTTCTCCAACTCCGTGATCGAGCATGTAGGTGGCTACGATGAACAGCGTCGAATGGCGGAGGAGGTAAGGCGGGTAGGTAAGAGATACTTCCTACAAACGCCCAACCGCTTCTTCCCAATAGAACCTCACTTCCTTTTTCCGCTTTTCCAGTTCCTTCCTCGGTCCTTCAGAGTATTCCTTGTACGTTGCTTAGACCTCGGCTGGTTCAAGAGTGCCCACGACGAACAGGAGGCTGCGAAGATCGTTGACGCTATAAGGCTTCTCACGGAACGTGAAGTTAGAGCCCTTTTCCCAGAGGGGACCGTTTACAAGGAGAAGATCTTAGGGCTGACGAAATCCTTCGTGGTGTATAGCGGATGGGGCGTGGAGATGGATGTCTAGAGCTAGAGAGCGGGCTGCAAATTAGTTACCGTAACCTCCCCAGGTGGCTCGACCTGAGCCCCCGATAGGTCCACGTCAAGCGCACACGCCTTCGCCTGCACGCCGCGTGCCTCAAAGGCAGCGTGCATCGCTGTGGCTACCTTTCGGCCACGGTCTTCCGGGGTAAAGGCGAGAACCGTCGGGCCCGATCCGGAGAGGCAGGCGCCATAGGCTCCGCTCGAGTAAGCTGCTTCAATGACGTCTTCGAAGCCGGGGATGAGGTGCGAACGATAGGGCTGGTGCAAGCGATCTTGCATCGCCACCCGGAGCAGTTTGTACTCGCCCGTCGCCAGGGCTCCTAATAGCAGCCCAGCCCGGCCGACGTTGAAGGATGCGTCCTTGTGCGGGATCTCCTCGGGGAGTGCGCGTCTGGCAGCTGTGGTCGAGACGGTGAAGTCGGGAACGGCGACAACGGCCTTTAAGCCCTTTGGCTCGAGGCGGACCGCGCTTATGCCCTCGGGGGTAAGGGTGCCGATCACGAGGCCGCCCAACAGGGCAGGAGCGGCGTTGTCGGGGTGACCATCGAGTTCGCACACCAGGTTCAAGAGGTCCGGGGCGGGCATGGAGCGTCCTAGAATGTCATTAGCGGCAACGGCACCACCTACGAGGGCGGCGGCGCTACCGCCCAAACCCCGGGCAGGGGGGATACCGTTCTCCTGGACGAGGTGAAAGTGGGCGTCGAACTCACCAACGAGCTCGGCCACGAAGCGGGCTGCGCGGTAGGCGGGGTGCTCGGGGCCACGCGGGATGAGTTCTGCTCCGATGCCGAAAACCTCGACCATCGGGTAGGGAGCACGATCCAGGCTGATCCTCATACCCAAAGACAGGGCGAGACCTACCGCATCGTAGCCCGGCCCCAGGTTCGCTGAGGTAGCCGGGACGCGCACAGAGATCATCGCACGATCACCGCTCGGCGCGCTCTGCTTTCTCCATGCTCCCCACGAGCGCCTCGAACGTCGCCGGGACAGGTTCCGGCAGACTGGCGCGCTTGAGGATCACGTCCGGGTCCTTCAGGCCGTGTCCGGTTAGGACGCTGACGATTGTCCCCTCGGGGCACCGGTCCTCACCAGCAAGCTTGAGTAGTCCAGCGATCCCGGCGGCTGACGCCGGCTCGCAGAAAACACCTTCTTCGCCGGCGAGAAGGGCTTGAGCGTGCAGTATCTCCTCGTCGGTGACACTCTCTATAAGCCCACCGGATTCGCGCACAGCGGTCAGGGCACCCTCTTTGCTTGCAGGGGCACCGATACGGATGGCGCTCGCCACGGTCTCAGGATGCTCGAAGTCGCGGCCGGTGACCAGAGGTGAGGCACCCTCGGCTTGAAAGCCGAACATTCGGGGAGCCGTGTCGGCGAAGCCTGCTCCACGCCACTCCTTGAACCCCTTCCAGTAGGCGGTGATGTTGCCCGCGTTGCCGACGGGCAGGACGAGGGTGTCCGGCGGACGCCCTAAAGCCTCGCAGAGCTCAAGAGAGGCTGTTTTCTGACCCTCAATGCGGTCGGGGTTCACGGAGTTTACGAGGACCACATCACCGAGATCTTCGGCTGCCTTTTGGGAGAGCTTCAAGGCTGCATCGAAGTTACCTTGTATCTGGATTATCTTTGCCCCATGGGCGAGAACCTGTACGGCCTTGCCCAAGGCTATCTTGCCGGCTGGCACAACGACGAAGCAGCTTATGCCGGCCCGAGCTGAGTAGGCAGCCGCTGCCGCCGCGGTGTTCCCGGTCGAGGCACAGATGCAAGCCCGGCTCGCGCCGGCGACTGCTACGCTAAGGGCGACCGTCATACCACGGTCCTTGAAGGAGGCAGTTGGGTTCATACCTTCGAACTTCAGGTAGAGGCGTGTGCCGATCCTCTCGGAGAGGTGTGGTGCTTCTATGAGAGGCGTTTCGCCTTCACCCAGAGTGACGATGGCCCAGTCTGGGATCCCGGGCAGCCAATCGCGGTACTTTCTTACGACTCCCTGCCTGCCGCCCGAAGTCCGAGTAACCAAGTAGATCGCACCTTTCTCTAAAGATTGACCAACGTGCACGAGCTGCCGCGAGCACTACCCAAAGAGTCTAGCAAACGGACCCGAAGGTACATATCCCAAGCTGGGTGCTTACG
>JAFAPF010000530.1 GCA_019247245.1 Rubrobacter sp.
CTTCATCTTCTGCCAACTCCGATAGCAAGCTACGAAGTGCACAGGTGTTCCTTTGGCGCCGGTATCTAAACAATGCTCACGAAGGAACCTATGCCGAGATGCGTTCGAATCAACGATTATCCGAATTGGTTCTGCTGGTCTCCCCTCTTTGAAGCTGGAGTTGAAGGTGCCTCATCAGCTAAGACCGCTGTTGGCCACGCTCTATTGCTCATTGGAGTTTCGAATCTGGGCCACGATTTGCTACCCACATCCATCTGGATTCCTCTCCTTTTTTCCCTCGCCTTACCACGTTGCTAAGGAGATGTTTGTGGCCTACTCCTCCTCTTGAGCAGGTTGGCAAGCAGCTTCTAGGATAGTCCCATAACGTGGTTCCGTCATCTGAGCAGTAACGTATTCCGCATGAACGATCCGGTCGTTTTTGTCGACCACAAACACCGCCGGCTGCAGCAGACGCCATTTCTTCAACAACACCCCATAAGTCACGCCCAAATTGCACACTCTAGTGCGGTGATAGTGATGATGCCGTTGAGGAGTACTGCGCTACAGTTAAGAAATTTAAGAAAACTAGACAAGACTTAACGTTTTTTAGTATACTAGATGTTGTGGCTCGACCAAAGCGAGCCACAAGCGCCAGGTCTTTTAGGTCCTGGCCTTCTGGGCAGTGGGGGTTCCCCCCTCCAAAGAATCCCCCACCGCCCTGTGTCTTGAAACGCTCGCCACTTTCTTGGGGTATGTTACCCCCTCTGGAGGGAGGTAGCGGTGGGGATTCCGAGAGTGCCATCTTCCCCATTGCTTTTCTTATTAGTACGCGTGTCTAGTGAAGAGTCACGTAGGCTATTTTCCAAATTCTCCTGCAGCTGAGGTCCTCATAGGGATTAAATTTATAACCCGTCGGCGAGTTCGATGAAGGCGTCCAAAGCGTCGGGGTTGCTCAGGGAGTCCTTGCTGGCCGCTTCTTCAGGCGGCGTGCCCAAGAGAATCTTCTTTACGGGGACCTCAAGCTTCTTGCCGTTGAGGGTGCGGGGCACATCGGGGACGGAGAAAACCTCGTCGGGCACGTGGCGCGGCGAGGCGTTCTCGCGCACGCTCTTTTTGATCCTCTCTACGAGATCCTTGTCGAGCTCGACGCCTTCTTTGAGGACCACGAAGAGTGGCATGTGCTCGTCCCCATCCTTCATGACGTCCACCACGAGGCTGTCCTTGACCTCCTCGACCCTGTCCACGGCACGGTAGATCTCAGCGGTCCCCATCCTTACGCCGCCGCGGTTTATGGTCGCATCGCTCCGGCCGTAGATCACAGCGCTGCCCTCGGGCTTTATCTTGATGAAGTCCCCATGCGTCCACACGCCTGGGTAATCTTCGAGGTATTCCTCCCGGTAGTGCTCACCGCCCTCGTCACCCCACAGGTACAAGGGCATCGAGGGCATGGGTTCGGCGATCACCATCTCCCCTACCTCGTCGACGAGCGGGTTCCCCTCCTCGTTGTAGGCCTCGACCTTCGCTCCCAAAGAGCGGGCCTGCAGCTCCCCGACGCGGACAGGATTCAAGTGTACCCCGCCGATGAACGCCGTGCACAGCTCGGTCCCGCCGCTCGTCGAGAAGAGCCACACGTCTTCCTTGACATGCTCGTAGACCCACTCGAAGCCCTCCGGCGGCAGCGGCGAGCCGGTAGAGCCTATGCTCTTTAATGCCGAGAGGTTGAAGTCTCGTCCGGGCTCGATCCCCTCTTGCATGCAGGAGGTTATGTATCCCGCGCTCGTCCCGAAGCAGGTCATAGCGGTGTTTTCGGCAAACTCCCACAGGGCGTTCATATCCGGGTAGCCGGGGTTGCCGTCGTACAGGAGGATCGTTGAGCCGCAAAGCAAGCCGCTGATGAGGAAGTTCCACATCATCCAGGTCGTGGTGGTGAACCAGAAGAACCTGTCCTCGGGTCCGAGGTCCACGTGCAATGAGAGCTTCTTGAGGTGCTCCAAGAGTATACCGCCGTGCCCATGCACGATGGCCTTGGGCAGCCCCGTGGTCCCGGAGGAGTACAACACCCATAAAGGGTGGTCGAACGGTACCTGCTCGAACTCGAGCTCCGCTCCCTCGTGTGCTGAGAGCAGTTCGCCCCAGAAAACGACGTTCTCCAGGCGGCTCGTGTCCGGCTCCTCGTAGAGGTACGGTAGGATAACGGTCTTTTCCAGGGAGGACATCTCTTCTTGCAGCCCCGCCACGATGTCGGTGCGATCGTAGTCCTTACCGCCGTAGCGGTAGCCGTCGATTGTGAGGAGCACCTTCGGTTCTATCTGTGCCAGGCGGTCGACCACCCCCCCTAAACCAAGTTCCGGCGCGCAAATTGACCAGGTGGCCCCCAAAGACGCGCAGGCCAGGAAGGCTATAAGGGCTTCCGGAACGTTTGGCATATAGGCTCCAACCGTATCGCCGCGCCCGACCCCCAGCTCCTTGAGGCCTCCGATCAGAGAAGCGACCCTCTCTCGAAGCTCCCGCCAGCTCATCTCTGCAACCGTCCTGATCTCCGATCGGTGCAAAACGGCCGGCTCCTCGGGCCTCGCCGCATTTCGGAAGATGTGCTCGGCGTAGTTGAGTTCGGCTTCCTCGAACCACCCGACCCCCGACACCTCACGCTCTGCGAGAACCCGTTCGTAGGGCTTTGAGGCTTTTACCTTGAAGTACTCCCAGATGGAGGCCCAGAAACCTTCGAGGTCCGTCACCGACCACTCCCAGAGCTCGCCATAGTCCTCGAAGGAGAGGTTCTTCTGCTCTTTCAGCCACCGCATGTAGCGGGTGATGTTGGCGTTCTCCTTAAACTCTTCGGAGGGTTGCCAGAGTAGGGTTCCCTCAGCAGCCTCGGTCATACGCACTCCTTCCCTGTTGTTCCGTTTATCCCCAAAACGTGCTCGTTCGGCAGACCGTCCATGCGCGTATCATGGCGTGAGGCATGGTTAATGAAGACGCTCCTGACGCACAAGAACGTCACCAGTTTCACTACCTCTCCCGATCGACCTATCACCCCCGACTACCAAAGCCAAAGCTTCGAGAAGTCCTTGGGCATTTCAAGCTTCCTCGAGCTCTACTAACACGCCGCCGCCGGGCACGCTGTCACCCTCGCCGTAGGGAATCGACCTCACCACTCCATCGTGCGGGGCAGATATCGAGTGCTCCGTTTTCATCGCCTCCAGGACCAAAAGTAGTTGTCCCTCCTCGACCTCGTCGCCCTCGCTCACCAGCACCTTAACCACCGAGCCCGGCATTGGGGCCGTAAGACTCGCGCCGTCGTCATCTCCCCCGCCCGTTCCCGCGTCGTCCACATCGGGCGGCGCCGGCTTGGAGAGGCGGTAGCTCTTCCCGTCTAAGGAGACCAGGACATCACCGTCATCCATCGCGAAGCCGCCCGTGACTTGGCGCTCGGCTATCCTGGCCCGGACCTCGCCGTCGCTCACGGAGAGTACCTCGACTGCGACTGCTTCTTGCTCGTTTAGCCGCAGCTTCAGGGTTCTGCTTCTCGAACGTTCGGCCTCGACCACGTGCTCTTCCTCGCCCGCACGGTAGCGGAGTCGGATCTCGCCGCCTAGGCGCCAAGGTCCGACCGAGAACAAGTCGTTAGGTGTTGCAGTCGGAGACCGTGAAAGCTCGCCGGCCGCCGCGATTAGTACGGCCTCCTCGGGAGGGGAAGGAGCCGGCGGGGCCTCGGTGAGGCCGTGCTCTTCGAGAAAATTGATGGTCATCTCCCCAGCCTCAAAGGAAGGATGATCTACTATACGACGCAAGAGCGGCAGGTTCGTCGGGACCCCCAGGATCGCATAGTCCGCGAGCGCCCGACGGAGTCGCATAACGGCCTTCTCCCGGTCCGACGCGAAAACGATGAGCTTTGCGATCATAGGATCGTAGTCGAGCGTGACCTCGTCGCCTGTCTCAACGCCGGTATCGTTGCGTATGCCAGGACCTTCGGAGGGGGCGAAGAGGCCAAGCTTCCCGCCCGCGGGCAGGCCCGTGCCCTCCTCAGTGTAAATGCGGACCTCTATGGCGCTGCCGCGCGGGAAGACGTCTTCCTGGGAAATCGGAAGCTCCTCGCCCGCGGCTACCGCGAGCTGGAGGTGCACGAGGTCCAAGCCTGTCACTAGCTCCGTGACCGGGTGCTCGACCTGCAACCGCGCGTTCATCTCCAAGAAGTAGAACTCATCCTCCTCACCGCTGAGAAGAAACTCGACCGTGCCCGCGTTACGATAGCGCGCTTCTTTCGCTAGGCGCACCGCCGCGTCGCAGATGGATTCCCGCAGCTCGTCCGGAAGAGCCGGCGAGGGGGCTTCCTCGACGACTTTCTGGTGTCTGCGCTGGATCGAACACTCCCGCTCGTAGAGGTGCACGACGTTCCCGTGGTCGTCGGCGATGATCTGTACCTCAACGTGACGCGGGTTCTCCACGAACTTCTCCAGGAGCATCGAGTCATCCCCGAACGCGGACGCGGCCTCTCTCTTGGCGCTCTGGAGGGCCTCGAGGAAGTCCTCCGCTCTATGAACGGGGCGCATCCCGCGTCCACCGCCCCCGGCGCTTGCCTTTATAAGGACCGGGTAACCGATCTCTTCGGCCGCCTCAGCGAGACGCTCCTCGTCCTGCTCCTCGCCCCCGTAGCCCGGGATGGTCGGCACCTCCGCGATTTTCGCCAGTTCCTTCGCATGGATCTTGTCCCCGACCTTCTCCATCGCCTCCGCCGAAGGTGCAACCCAAGTGGCCCCTGTCTCCTCGACCGCCCGCGCGAAGTCGGCATTCTCCGAAAGGAAGCCGTACCCCGGATGGACCGCCTCCGCCCCCGACTCTACTATGATCTTTACGATCCGCTCGATGTTCAGGTAGCTCCCGGTCGACTCCGCCGGTCCCAAAAGGTAAGCCTCGTCGGCGAGCCGGACGTGCATCGCCCCCTCGTCGGCCTCCGAGTAGACGGCTACGGTCCTTATCCCGAGCTCCTTACATGCGCGGATGATCCGCACAGCCACCTCGCCGCGGTTCGCGATCAGCAACTTTTGGATGCTCACTGTTCTTTCCTCCAAGAGGGCTCGCGTTCCTCCAGGAAGGCGCCCAAACCCTCCTGGCCCTCCTCCGCCGTACGCAGCTCCGCGATGCGCCGCGCCATTACCTCAGTACCCTCCCCCGGATCGGCGTCCCTAAGCTCTCGTAAGAGGGCCTTCGTCGCAGCCAAAGTCTCAGGACCGCCCGACAGAAGCTCCTCCGTCTTCTTTTGCACCGCCGCGTCGAGATTCTCTTCGGAAGCCACCTCATGTACGAGCCCCATCTCACGCGCCCTGTCGGCATCGAAGCGTTCGCCGCTAAGGAACAGCGCCCTGGTCTGCGAATAACCGATCTTACGTAGCACGAACGGGGCTATCGTCGCCGGCGAGATCCCAAGCCTCACTTCCGTGAA
>JAFAPF010000059.1 GCA_019247245.1 Rubrobacter sp.
GCTAGCTATACCGATATGCTCGCCTCCTGGGACGAAGTTGATGCGTTTGGCCAACGCTGTCAGGATATCTCGCCAGGCGACCCGAACCGAATCAAAGGCAATGCAACCTTCCAAGCAGCCCAGGCACCTGAGGCATCATCCTCGCTATCGATCAACTACGCCATCGGAGCCGAACTGTGAAGCCTCCACCTGCGGAAGTGGCAGCGATACGCCGAAAGTGAAAAAGAACGTCGCCTCGCAAAACACGAGCAGGAACAGCGCTTCGGTAAACGACGAAGCGACAACAACGGCCAGCTACTAGAAGCTGGCAGTCCTCTCAACGGACCGTTCCCCGTAATTGCCAACATCAGCTCCGCCCCCCGAGTACCCAGCGTAGAAGATCGACGCTTGCTGTAAGCAATCAAGCAAAGGCTACTCCGCCGGCGCGACGAGGGTCGGCAGCGGCCTCCAAGAGGCCTTCACCTGTGCGCCTGACGGCGTTGACTCCCCCGAAGAACATCGAAGGTTCATCGTAGGCGAGGATCTGCTCATAGGAGGAGAGATCTCCCCTGCGGGCGCCGGCCTCGTAGGCAAACAAATCCCCCTCGGCATGGAAGCGCGGTGCATCAACTGCGGTCTTCAGCGAAAGCTCAAGGTCTACAACGTTGACGAGAACCTGCAGGATAGCTGTGGGGATACGCGAGGCTCCGGGCGAGCCTAGAGAGAGAAGATCTCCATCCGGAGAGGAGACGACGGTCGGGCTCATGCTGGAGATCAGACGCTCGCCGGGCGTCAGCGTATGGAACCCTTCGGGATTCAGCTCAGGCTCACCCAAGGTGTTACTCATCGGGATGCCGGTACCAGGTATCGTGATCCCCGAGCCGTAGCCCATGCTCGCGGTTATGGAGACGATGAGACCGGTTTCGTCCAGGCAGGAGATGTGTGTGGTGTGCGGGGAGCCAAATATGCGGGCGCGCTGGGCGCGCACGTACTCCTCGCTAGTCAGTCGTGCGGCGACCTGGGCGTTCTCAGCTCCTTCTTTATAGGCCCGAGCACGGTCATCAAGGGCATGCTTCATAGCCCCGGCGAGAATCTTCACATAGTTGGCGTCAGGGAGGGACACAAGCTCGTAGGCCGATATAACGCGCATCATCTGCGCGAGCGTCGGCCCGCCCGCGGAAGGCGGGCCGTTGGTGTAAACGGTGCGATCCTCATAAGTAAAGGAGAGAGGCTCTCGGACAATAACCTCGTAGGAAGCGAGGTCCTCTTCGGTGATGATTCCACCCTCCCGTAGGATATAGTTGGAGAGACGGCAAGCTAGATCCCCCTCATAGAACAGGTTTGCTCCCTCCTCCCCTATAGCCTCTAAGGTATCAGCAAGATCGGGAAACCGGATCTCTTCGCCGATGCGGTAGACGCGGTCACCGGTATAGAAGCTTTTCTTTGTCTCTTCGGTAAGCCTGAGAACCTCTTCTGAGACTCCAAACCACATGCCGCTCGTCAAAGAAAGCCTGAAGCCCTCTCGAGCCAGCCTCACGGCCGGCGCTAGAGTCTGTCGTAAGGCGAGCCTGCCGTGCCGGCGGAGGAGGAGCTCCCAACCGCGTAAAGAACCTGGTACGGCGCAGGAAGCGGCCCCGACGATGGACTTTACGCCCGCCCCGTACTTGAGGGTCACCGTCGTCGGGCTTCCACCTGCCCCAAAACTCGACGGCGGCAAACCCTTCCCCGGCATACAATCATAGTAGTCGATCAACTCCGCCCTACTAGCATCCGGCCACCTAACAAGAGCGAATCCACCTCCCCCGATGCTGCTGAGGAGGGGCTCGGTGACGCTGACAGCCGCGGCAGCCGCAACGGCGGCGTCGGCGGCGTTGCCGCCATCCCGGTAGATCTCCGCGGCGGCCTCGGCTGCATAGATGGTACCAGCGGCGGCTGCAAACCTCTTTTCTTGTTTGGGAGCCTCCATGAGTGGCTATTATAGGCGGTGCGTACACGAGCGTTCGCCAGAGTTCTACCTAGCCGAAGAAGACGAGCTCTTTCGGTGGGTAAAATGCGTGCGACGAGAGCTCTCCAAGCAGGAGAAGGCTGAAAAGGACCAGGAAAGAGCAGCGTGAGAGTGGTAAGGGAAGATAGGGTCATGAAGGCGGTGGCAGTACTATGCTGCGTGGTGGGCACAGCCGGTGTCCTCTACGTTGCAGTATACGCTCAGTACATCCTTTGGGAGCCAGTGGATGTGGACTTCTTTTATAGGTATTGGGCAGTGTACGTGATCGGGATGCTCCTCGTATGGGTTGGGGCGGGGTTTGCTTGGCCTCGTAGTAGTAGGCACCGTGCGCCCGATGAGGGCGAGCGCGGCGATGGAAGGTAGCCAGGGTGAGGGAAGATGACATAGTCCAGATCACCCCGGCCCAACCCGGATGGTACGCGTACGGCGAAAGCGAGGACGGAGATGAGTTCCTCACGCCCGTAATCTGCTGGGCCTTAGCCGAGAATAGCCGCACTGGGTCCAGGTACGTGGCCGACCTGTGCGCTAACAGACGAGGATCGGTAGGGCTTGCAGCGACCGAACCGGGGTTTATCGAACACCGGTACGTGCCCGAGGGGGAGGATCCTACTGCGGGGGAGCGGAGGTAGAATCTCTAGTTGCCTAGAGAACATTCTCAAAGCGTCAATGGCGGAGGTGGCCAGAGCATCCCTAAAGTCACGAACCAAGGGTCATTGGAGGGCTCGCTCACTGCGCAAAAACCAGAGCATTAAAACTAAGTCCATGATGGTGCCAACCCTATGCACTGGCCATGCGGTCTAACGGAGCAACAGGCAGAGGAATCAAAATTATGGACACGTGCGGAGCTATGACATGTGGCGGCTGGCCTTGTAAGCGCGTGGCCAGCTGGGGAACCAATCACAAAGGATCTGGGCGGTGCTCCTATCATGGAGGTAAATCTACGGGCTCAAGAGATCAGCGTGGCAATCAGAACGCTCGAGGACCGCATCGCCGGTATGAAGAAAGGTATGAGAGATAGACGATTGCGCTGAAATCAGGCTTTGTGCCATAAATGGGCGAACCTGTTCAAAAAGTCCGCTAAAGGACCACAGATATACTCAAGTTGGTATAGAGGCCTCAAAAATAGCCCTATTTGGGCTAAAGGGAGAATCAGAATCGGGTGCCAGAGAATTTTTCAACAGGCTCGGTCGTTTTTGGTACAGGGTAAATAGGGTGTGTTAAGAGAACGAATTGCCTCTAAGGTCTTCTCGGAAAGTAGCTGGGTGACGCCCGTATAAGAAGTACGACCCCGGCTAGGAAGTTAAGCTAGACTTTATGCAGTGTCGAAGTTTGCACGAGCGCTTGAGTGGCTTACAGGGGGAGTAAGAAGCCCCCTGAGGGATTTTTCGCGGATACTGACGGCAGCATTCATCGCCCTTGTCATCGTCTATGCGCTGCGGCTGTGGGCAATAGCGTCTGGGCTTTGGTTAGTAACCCCCTGGGACCTCTGGATACTGAGGTTGGCAGCTTTCTGGAGCGTTTGGGCACTCCTTTACCTGGGGCTTACCTGGTTACTGATAATCCGCTCTTCTGCCCAGCAAACCCGTGAGTGGGCTTTAGACCAGCGAGTCCCACCTCGGCCGCATATTTCCGTACTGCGCTCGGTGATTCTGCGAGTATTGCGGATACTGTTCTTGGCTAGTCGGACGAGCTCTTTGTTTTTCATCGTATTGGTAAGCTTGTCAGGTCTGGCACTGGCGATCAGCTTGGTGCCAGACCTGCGCGATCTGGAAACCATGCGGGGCGTAAGCCTGGCTTTCATGGCAGCTTTAGGAGTTATCTCAGCTTGGGGAGTGCTTCACACCTCTTATGGGCTCCACTACGCTTACCTATACTATCGATCCGAAGAATCGGCCGGAGGGCTTGCCTTTCCCGGTGAGCAGAGTCCAGATCAACTAGACTTCGCCTACTTTGCCTTCACGATCGGTACGAGCTTTGCCGTCTCCGACGTGGACGTAACCGACCGGGCGATACGCCGAGCGGTCCTTGGGCATCAAATCCTCTCGTTTTTCTACAACACCACGATCCTGGCCTTAGCGATAGACCTCATCACCGGCTAACGAGGTTACCTAGTAGACGACACAGGCATCTCAAAAACGAAGGCTTCTGATACACATGAAGACAAACCTCCTCTAGGCAGCCTAGTAGATAAAGGCAGCTCACCTCCTTTATCTGCATAATGAGGAGTTAGGCTACTGGAGGGTGAACATGACAGAACTCACGCTCAAGCCTGGCGTACTCCAGTCGCCTCGGCTTTCCCTGATCCACCATTCGAAGTTAATATCGATGGCACGCATACTGGCTTCGATGTCGAGCTGATGCGGCAGATCTGTGACGATCTCGGATTGAGTTGGCACCCTGTAAGATACACTGGCGACGATTTTAACGGGATCTTCGATGGCCTCGCCGATGGAAGCTACGACGCCGTGATATCAGGCACCACGATTACACCTCAGCGTGGGCAGGTGGCTCTCTTCTCTGCCCCTTACCTCGAGTTCAACCAAGGCCTAGTGGTAAACGTCACCCGAAATCCGCGGATCAAGTCCGTTGCTGATCTGCATAGTCAAGTAGTGGGCATTCAAGTTGGCAATACTTCAGACCTCGTAGCTAGGAAGCTGATGTCCGAGGGTGCTATTAGAGACATCAGATATTATCCCTAACATGGGATCCTCACCGCGCTGGACGACCTGTCAGCTGGACACATAGGAGCTTTCATCAAGCTCTTCCCGGTGGTCACCTGGCTCGTGAAGGAACGCCGCGACCTCGCCGTAATCCAGCAGATACCAACCCATGAAAAGCTTGGCATCGCGTTCGCTAAAGCGAACGTCGGGCTGCGCCACTCGGTGAATGAGAGCTTAGAAAACATCAAGTAGAGAGGGAGTTTTGACGCTTTGTACCATAAGTGGCTTTGTACTATAAGTGGTTTGGGAAACCCTAGAGGGACCAAGCAGACGTGGCAATCAAGCTAATTCGCCTCTTCACTGGCGCTGATGGCCAGCCATACTTTATCGTAGGCAAGATCGAGTGGGACCAACTCAAAGCGGCCAACGCTGTGTCTCGCAGCCACTCAGCCCAGACAATCCACTTCGAGGAGACAACAGCGGGTGCCAGACAGGATTGGCACAACGCCCCGCATCGCCAATACGTCATTACCCTGAGTGGCCAGCTAGAGTTCGAAACCCGTAGCGGTGCAAGGCAAATCATCGAACCAGACGATATCTTACTGGCAGAAGATACTTAGGGTGGGGAACATCGCTGGCGTCTGATCGACGATCAACCATGGCGACGCGTCTACGTCACCGTGCCGTAAGTGGCTACTCTAAGAGCCTGTTTAGTAAAGGTGAGGGTTAAAAACTTCTAAAACCTTTTTTGTAGGTTGTAGCATACGCGGAGAACTTAGCGCCGGATGAGGAAGCCAGAAGGTCGTTTGCCGCGGTATCCCAACAACCACATCCAACTACTACAGGACATGATGAGACCATATCCATCGCACAACACGGTCGGTGACCAAGAGTAACAGCCACGTGTACGTCGCTGCACTGGGACTGTAGAACGAGACTGCTATAGAGAGTAAGAAGACTACTGTGGGTCCCAAGCCCTTCATAACCTCGAGCCTCGCTTGCGCGTCGTCAAAGTCGGAGGACACCAAGCGATGCCCTCTAGCCGCATACCACGAGATAGCTGCCAGCATCAAACTAGCTGCAGCGGTATCAGCGGCATAGAGGACAACAGAGATTTGTTCCTGAGCATACTCGCCAAGTAAGGAGGTAGGAAACGGCAAAAACGAGATAGCCAGTAAGAATAAGAAGTTCAGCCAGATTAGTGTTCCATCGTAGGAGACGATGGGACGAAAGACCTTGTGGTGAGCCTGCCAGTAGATTGCGACAACCAAAAAGGAAAGCACATAGCTAAAGAACTTTGGCTCCAAGGCAATTAGTTGAGCCGGCAGTTCTCGAGACACTGCACTCGGCGATATGGCGGGCACTTGGATGTCTAGAACGAGAATAGTGATAACGATGGCGAAGACGGCGTCGCTGAAGAAGACGAGGCGGTCTAACTCCCTTGAATCGCCGCTTTCCCCAGTCACTTCGTCCCCCACACGGCCCTCTTTTTACTACGCTGCGGTAGCCCGGGCCACCAGAACAGCGAGGATCAGCAACGATAACAATGACTGGATCATGGTCAGTACCTTGGCCCGCCTACTCAAGACAGCAGTGTCCGTGGGACCAAAGGTTATGTTGGTGTTGAAGGCAAGAAATAGGTAATCCACGAAGTTAGGCGACCAGCTTGAACCATCGTCCTGGTCTTGGGGGAACATGAAATCGTAGGTGCTGTGTCCATCTCTTTGGCGTTTTTCAGGCCCGCCGCTATCAATCTCAAAGTACCATAAGGCGAATGTAGCCACATTGGTGAGCCAGACCAGGCCCGAATTAAACAGCGCCTGAGTAGGCGTCTGCTCAACGCCTAATGCGACGACCAAGCGGAACACGCTGCTTGCCACCACAGCCGTGGAAAGCGTTACGAGGCTCCACCCGAGAAAGCTGGCCAGGGTGTGGAGGCCTCGTCGACGGGCATAGAAGATTGGCACTAACAGCACCAATACAAGCATCAGAAACATGAAGGGGGGAAGCACCCTGACGTTCTCCGTGAGCGTGGCGTGTACAGCCACTATGATCAGTAGAGTCGCAATCAAGGGCCAATACTGTCTCAATCCTCTACGGGGCTCGTTCTCTTTGACACCAAGCAGGGAGGAAATCTTCCAGTTCTGTAGAAACCAGTTGAGGACACTATGGTGTCCCCTAGGTTCTCCCTCTCGTGATCGCGGCCTTTGCATAAACTCATCTCCCTAATACTGTAGGTTATGCCGGCACTTAGCCCTGCCGAAAACACACCAACATGCCCTCTACTTTGCAGCCTACCATTTCGGAAATCCGGTGACGATCTGGGTCGTCCGCCACGGCGACGACCTCTACGTTACAGAAGGTAAGGCGTGCTTCGCCAAGTATTATGAGAGCACGGGTTTAGAGTGCCCTGACACTATAGTCGTTCGGTTTCGTCTGTAGGCTTATCTTCGCCTTGGGTCCACGGCTTTGGCCGTTCATAACCTTCTGGTAGTTCCCTGCCGGACCCTGGTACAAGACAATGCCGACGATAGCGAATCACTCCCAATAGAAGAGCAAATTCTGCCAGTGCAGCGCTGACGGCCCCAAACTGACTGAAGTAAAAGTTTATCGGAGCGACCGCAGTAAGCGAGAGTAGAAGCCCAAAATAGCCCAGCCAAGATCCTCGCCCTTCACGGCCAATAGCCAGAAGTATGGCAGCAGCCATCAGCACCAGGCCAACCACTCCCCCTAACCCTAGCATGGCTAGTATCCCGACGAGATGCCCGAAGTCAAGATAGGTGATGGAGACGGGAGCGGAGGCCGCAGTAGAACCGCTCGGAAGATCAAACTCGAGGGAGAGATCATCAGACGGATCTAGAGCCTGCACTATATTCATTAATGCCAAGATAAATACCGCGCTAAACAGTAGCCCCACCAGACCTAATAAGCCCAGACCACCTACGATGATGACCTTCAGGCGGCGGGTGGTGACCCAGCGAGTTCCGTAGCCTTGCACCCGCCGCAACCAACGTCTCCAACGACCGGGCACATCAGGAGTAAGATAGAGAGCATTGGAGGCCAGGAATTCTCGCAAGACGCCAGCTAGTCGGGCGGTATCTGGATCGGTAGCTTGTCGGCTAACTCGATCAAGCTGCGCATCCAGATTGCCGCGTTCTT
>JAFAPF010000156.1 GCA_019247245.1 Rubrobacter sp.
TCTAGCGAGGAATCGTCAGGTTCTAGCGTCCGTGTTTCTTCGAAGGCTCCTCTCTAGCTTCTCGAATACGAACTCCTTAAAGAGCCCGCCAAACTTCGGGTCCTCGACGATTTTCCTGTAGAGATCGAAGTTGGAGTCAATCGTCTCGTGGAGGACATCCTCGAAATGCGGGTCGAATGCCGTCCTCCGGTGTTCCCTAGATGGATTCACAGTCGGGTTAAAGGCCTGCACCAGATCGTCCTTATCAGCCATCCGGTGCTCTATGTCCTCGGCAAAGTACGCCACTCGGTCTTCGTCTGTGAAGTCGGTGCCGTAGTAGTCGTTTATGTATCCGATAATCTCATATTGGTGTACTATTGGTGTACAAAGGATCGGGCACTTGACTAAGGCCTCGTCTTAGCTTTACGTTTTTCCTGCAAAATAGCGATTTTTCGTGGTGGGCGATGCTGGATTCGAACCAGCGACCTCCTCCTTGTAAGGGAGGTGCTCTAACCCCTGAGCTAATCGCCCGTACCCGGCGGGTCCCTCTAAACGTGCCCCCAACGGGATTCGAACCCGTGCCGCCGCCTTGAAAGGGCGGTGTCCTGGGCCTCTAGACGATGGGGGCATGTAGCCTTTACGGCTGGTGAGCCAGGTAGGAATCGAACCTACGACACGAAGATTAAAAGTCCCATCGTACCCGTTGACCAACCCGTTTACTTATCGACGCTAGTTTACCGAACGATGTGTTAAGTAACAAACCCAGACAACTAGGCTATTTGAGTGCCATGCTGCTTAAGTACTGTGCTACCGGCCGCTGCTACAAGCGCCACACGGATGTCCGTTAGCAGCCCTGTGTTGCTGTCAAAGCGCTGTCAGAAACTATGTACTCCGGTTGTGGCCAAATCGTCCGCATCGTAGTCGTGATTGTCGACAGAAGACTATAGATGCGAAATTGTCGAAGGCCTCTTTTTCCGCTAGACGAGCAGCAAATTCAAAAATTTCTATGGAAAACCTCGCCGAAGAGGTCAAGCATCGCTCGCCATGACCGCTCAGCGGAGGGCTGATGGTAGCCGATGCCTGGAAGAACGTACTGGTTGGGATCAATCCGCTCTCAGACATGATCTTTGCCAGCGCGTACAAAATCTACGTTGGCTTCTCTACTAGACGATTCACCAGTGATCTGAAGGAAGCCTTTGTTGATGGGCTAATCAACAGCATTCCGCAGTTCAACTCTGTCAACCGCTACATCTCCAAGCCCGAGCATATGGAGGGGCTTAGGACTCTCGTCACCATCAGTAGCTTGCCCTTGAAGACTGTAGAAACTGACTTTGCTGTTGACTCTAGCGGCTTTAATACTAGCCGCTTTGTACGTTGGTTCAACCGTAGGTAAGGGCGGTAAACCGATAATCGAGAATGGCTAAAGGCTCATCTCGTGTGCGACGCAAGGACGAAAATTGTAACCAGCATAGAGGCCAATGGTTGGACGGCCCAGGACACCGGCTGATCATTCCCTTAGTCGAGAGGACTGCCAAGCGCTTCGAAGTTAGGGAAGTGTCAGCCTATAAAGCCTACCTCTCTCGAAAGAACTTGAGCGCTGTAGTGCCGTAGGCAGTATGCCCTTCGTGACGTTCAAGAGCAACACCCTAGAGCCCACTGAAGCCGGTACGTGGGCAAAGTATGCACTATCTACTTATGTACCAGCGCGAAGCCTTCATGGAGCACTACCACAAACGCTCTAGTATTGAGACCGCCTACTCAATGATAAAGGGCAAGTTCGGGAGCGCCTTACGCAGCAAAAGTGATGTGGAGCAGATGAACGAAGTCTTGTGCAAGGTTCTTTACCTCCACATCTGCGTCATAGTTCACGCGATGCACGAACTGGGGATAGAATCGGATTTTGGTTCAAAAGCTAATTTTGGTTCAGAATTTCCGTTTTGAATCAAAATTACCCCTTAGAGTGAATTTTGGTTCAACGCCGAGGGGAGGTAAAGTCTTGAGCCCTTTCGCTCGCTAAGGCTCGGAAGGGGCGCGAACCGAGGAGGACTACTATGAGCACGAGGAGCGATTCCGTTAGCCGATCCACCGAGACAGGCAGAGAGAGCATACGACCTTCCGCTGCTACCTCGACCGGTGTGCGCGAGCGGGACAAAGATACAGACAGTACGCTGGCTAGCGTGATCATGGGCAGCGAATCCGACTGGGAGACGATGCGCCACGCAGCAGAGGTGCTTGAGCGATTCGGCGTGCCGCACGAGCGGCGGGTGGTCTCCGCGCATCGCACACCCGATCTCATGGCTCGGTTTGCGAGCGAGGCGGAGGAGCGGGGGCTCGAAGTCGTGATCGCCGGTGCTGGAGGGGCGGCACACCTGCCCGGAATGGTTGCGGCTCACACGACCGTACCGGTGCTCGGTGTCCCGGTGGAAAGCAAAGCCCTGAAGGGCATGGACTCGCTGCTCTCCATCGTTCAAATGCCTGCTGGCGTACCCGTCGGCACCCTCGCCATTGGCAAAGCGGGGGCAACCAACGCTGCACTGCTAGCCGTCGCGATCCTCGCCAACACGCGGCCCAGCCTGCGCGAGAAGCTCAAGACCTTCCGCCGCGAGCAAACCGAGAAGGTCACGGGAGTAGAGCTAACTTGAAGCATCCGATCCTGCCTGGGGCGACCATCGGCATCTTGGGGGGTGGCCAGCTCGGACGCATGCTCACCCTCTTCGCTCGACGCATGGGCTACCACGTCCATGTCCTCTCGTCCGAGGCGGGGGCCCCAGCAGGCCAGGCCGCGGACCGTGAATGGGTCGCTCCTTACGGCGATCTGGAGGCCGTGCGAGAGTTTGCCCGTAGCGTCTCCGTCGTCACGCTGGAGTTCGAGAACGTCCCCGTATCCACGGCGGAGGAGATAGAGGCGTTCGTGCCCGTCCGGCCCGGAGTGACGGCGCTCGGTACAACGCAGCACAGACTACGTGAGAAGACCTTCCTTCGGCGTGCGGGGTTCCCCGTCGTCCCATTCCGCGAGGTCCCGTCTCGCGCGGCTCTCGATGGGGCCCTTCGCGAGATGGGTCCGCCGGCGGTGCTCAAGACAGCGGGCTTCGGTTACGACGGCAAGGGACAG
>JAFAPF010000262.1 GCA_019247245.1 Rubrobacter sp.
GCGCATGGTCTTTCAAGCGACGCGGCGCCTCGCTCGTAGCTGAGGATGATACCAAGCGGAAAGTCGATTCTACAAAAGGACGAACCGCGAGGCGTGCTATCCCACAGAGCAAGATGCGCAAGCCACCGACTATGGGTGCTCTCAGCGGTAAGGCGATTTCCAGGTGCTACCTGTCATGGAGTAAACAGCGAGTATGTGTAGTGCTAATGCTACGTGGGTAGGCTGGCCAACAGGTTGCTAAAAAACGAATCTTAAGGTTCACTCTCCTTCATGACGATGCTCATGACCTTCTCGACAACGTCGGTTGTGGACTGCCCCCTTAAGCTTACTGGCCTGGAGAAACGCTGATGTTAGCCATAAGCGTAGCCTAAACGGCCCGGTATGCTTTGGCGCAGAGGTACCCCGTAGTAGAGGTCCACCGTAGGGAAGGAGATCGTAAGTAGGTGCAGAAGAGATTCACGGCAGTGTTCGAAGATACGGGCGATGGATGGATAGCTCAGGTAGAACAGATCCCCGGCACCAGGACCCAGGGCAGGACTCTCGAGGAAGTCCTTTGCAGGATGGGCGAGGCTGCCGAGCTCATCCTGGCTGCACTGGAGGAGAGAGAGGAGATCCGGGGCACTAAAAAGACGTAGCCTGAAGCTTCCGACGGATGAGAGTGACCGTTACCTTCTCTACCTGGCGAGGGGCTCGGTCGGCTTGACGACCGCGCTGACAAGTGCTGCAGCAGTATGTTCCGGCTCATGATGGCGTGGGTCGTGCCTGAGTTTCGGAATGCCCTTTCGGGTGTCGGGTATCGCTAGCCTCGCTCGCTTGTCGACGCGAGTGCTTATTGCGCTCGACCACTAGGTAGGAGCCGACCACCAACAGGGCTGCGAGGACCTGCGCTACTAGGCCCTCGAGGTTAGGGAACACCGCGAACCATATCCCCATCCACTCGGGCAGCGGCACGCCGACCTCTGTAGTCGGGAGCCAGCCAGCGAGCTGCATTTCCTGGACCTCCTCTCCCACCATGACGACCAGCACGACCCCGAGCAGGACGCCGGTGGCGATTAGCAACTTCTTGTAGGGGATCCGCCGGTGGGCTACAAAGGTAAGGATGGCGACGATAGAGGTCAGAAAGAGCCCTATAGCAACTCCTCGAAGTACCGGGAAGGACCCAACCTCGAGCCGGAGGCTCTGCAGGAAGAGCACTATCTCGAAGCCCTCCCGGTAGATGACCGAGAATCCGAGGAGCGCGAGACCGAGGAAGGCGCTACTTTTTATCCCCCCGGAGCGTTCGAGCACCCGCTGCCTCCTGCGGTTGTGAAACCCGATCCAACTGGTCCAGTAGACCTTGTGGAAGAACCAGTTCATTATTACCAGGAGAACGAGGATGGCCAGAAGCCCGGTCGCTGCCTGCACGTCGAGGGCCGGGGCGTTCACAGAAGAGATTATCGCCACAACCACGAACCAGGTTACTACCGTCGCCAGGAAAGCGACCCCGGAACCGGCGGCGACCGGACGCCAGTAGGATTTGTTGCTACGCACCAATCCGGCGGTGACCGCCGCTAGCACGAGAATAGCCTCCAATCCCTCGCGGAAGACGAGTATTCCGCTGTTCAAAACCGCAGCGGTAGGGCTCAAGTCGGGGGCGGTAGGATCAGGAACCCCACCCTCCGTGATTGCTTGCCAAACCATGACAGCAATTACGAGCGAGACCGCCAGCGCCACGCCGAAGGTCCACGGGTTCGTGACACTACGCCGGTTAACGCGGTGCAGCATAAGGCCTCCTCCCGAGTACCTGGCCGAGACCGCCGGATGTACAACGAACGACGAAAAGCGGGGTGGAGAGGCCCAAGCCCTCTGTGTAGGACCCAACGGCAGGATTCGGCGCAGCGTCCGATACACACCCACTCCTCGATCTACTGTAGCTAATGGCAATCATTCTCATTAAAGGTAAGTATGAAGGCAGCTCGCTCCAGGGTCAAAGAATCCGGTACGCGGATGTGATCTGAGTCAATCCGTTGCTATATACAGCGCTTTGCAGTGATATTGGACCATTCCTCATTGCAGCGTATAGATGCTTCTTTAGAAGAGCTGCACGGGAAGATAGGGGACACAATCAAGCACACCATTCCAAAAAGAGAATCACCTAGTCCAACATCATTGCAACCCGCTATAAGCAACGAAGGTGAAAGATTATCGAGCACGTCAGGAGCCCCAAGTACACTTATCTATCCGAACCTTATCGCCGGTACTTTTTAGCCTAATGTAGATACTTAGATACTAGACGTTAGGAGTTGCCTACCCCCAGCTTGCTCGAGTGCTGGATCTGTAGAGAAGGTTGCGGTACGGTCCCAGTTAGCACGCTAGCCCATGAAGGCTCCTTGGTTGAATTGGGCTGTCTCATTACCTGCAGCGTCCGTCACCTTCACGGAGAGACCCAAATCCTTTGACTCGCTTCCGATGTGTGTAGAGAAGTGGTTGGCGGTGCCGTAGTCGTTGACTGCCGTTAGCTCGCGCTCCTCGCCAGGTGCTAACTTCAGCTGCTTATCCACCACGTTCGTGTTGGTATGGGTACGGTGGTCCATGATCATCGTGTTAATTCGAACCCGCTGAGCCTGCTCGCCGTTGTTTGTTACTGCGAGGGTGTACCGATCTCCCTGGTGGGTCGCCGGGGACGTAGCCTGCCATTTGACCGGTAGGCCGGCTGTTTTGTTCCGCTGTCCGTGGCCAGCATGCGCCTTATGCTGGTCGAGTGCCATCGCAACTCCGGGCACCGCCACGAGCGTCGCCGCGACGCCTCCCACCATGACCCATCGCCTGAGCTCCCCAAAGGATTCTGTAAACTTGAATGCGCATAGCATCAAGAAGAGGGCCTCTAATGCTTTGGTGACGAGGCCTACGGGCTCAAACAGGTGGCCTCTCCCCTCGCCGGGAAGCCCTACCGTAGCAGAGATAATGTACGCCGCGAACGCACCACCGCTGATCAGCGCCCCGAGTATCCAGCCCCACCAACGTCCTTGGTAGACACCAAAGGCAGCTATCACCGCTCCGACGAAGTCAGCGATGAAAAGCACCCCCAAGTAGGGAGCTTCTCTGAGGTGTTCGGGTACCAAGACAAGATGGATCAGGCCCGTAATGAGGACCAGCGATGCTCCCAGAAGGTTGAGTGCACCTCGGTCCCTCGGGCCTTGGATTACAGGACTGCTCATGCTTTCGTCACCTCTGTCGTAATGCACCTCGCTACGAACCTCACGGTAGTTTTCGGACCTTAAAGGAACCTGAGAGGGTATTAATTTTTGTGTTAAGCCTTCCAACCGCGAACACAAACACAAGATGCACCCACAGTAACTTCTCGCCAGGGCGATACTTCAGCAGATAAAATTGACTCTTATGGAGAGCAGGCGGCCCCGAGTACTGGTAGTAGACGATGAGCGGCACATCGTCGACCTTGTCAGCATGGGGCTAGAGGGGCGAGGTATAGAGGTGAGGGGGGCCTTGGATGGCGAGTATGCCCTGAGAGAACTGGAAGGTTTCCAGCCGGACGCGGTGGTGCTCGACCTTATGCTGCCTGGCCTATCCGGATTCGAATTCTGCCAAAGGGTACGGATGAAGAGCAACGTCCCGATCCTGGTCTTAAGCGCCCGCGACGAGCTGGAGGACAAAGTGAGCGGCCTTAACCTGGGGGCCGACGATTACCTGACCAAGCCCTTCGCCTTCGAGGAGCTGGCGGCTCGGGTGGTTGCCCTCCTGCGGCGCAGCGGGGTCTCTCCGGGCCAAATCTTGCGCTATGTGGATCTCACTCTCGATCAAGCCACCAGAGAGGTGCGCCGGAACGGATGCAGAATAGATCTCACCGCCCGAGAGTTTGCCTTGTTGCGCTTCTTTATGGAGCATCCCAGGCAGGTCCTCTCCAAGACGCAGATTCTTAACGCTGTGTGGGGCTATGGCTACTTGGGCGATTCCAATGTCGTGGAGGCGTACATCTCCTACCTCCGGCGGAAGCTGAACGCATCGGGGCAGCCCGACCTGATCCAGACCGTTCGCGGTTCGGGGTACCGGTTAGGGGGGTAGCGCTCTTGCTGACGCTTCGCTGGCGGCTAACGCTCTGGTACGGGGGGATGGCTGCGGTGGTCCTTATCCTCTTTGCGGCTGTCTTGTATCTAGACGTTAGGACCTCGCTTGTCGCCGCCCGCCGCGCGGACGTCACAGACGCAGCCGCATCGGTCAGCCAGACGCTGGAGGAGACCGGCTCCCCAGATTCAGCAATCGGGCAGATACGGTGGCAGAAGGCACAAGCGGTGATAAAGGACGCTGACGGCAACGTGCTGGCCGCAACCTCAGGTGCCAAGCATCCTCCCAATAACGTTCCCTCCGAGCCCATCTACCCTGAGGTCCAGCAGAGCGGGCGCTACCTCGCGACAACCTTCCGTTCCCAGGCACTCCCTAACGTATCTGGCGAGGTCTACTCGGTGCTCCCCACGACTGAGCTAGTGCTCCGCAGGCTCTCTCTGACAGAAATAGCCGGGATGGTAGTGGCCCTGGCGCTTATGGTGGGCCTTGGACCCGTGCTAGCGAGCCAGGCGCTGAGGCCGCTCAAAAGCGTGAGTACCCTCGCCACAGAGCTCCGCCGTGGGAGGCTGGGGAGTAGGGTTAACCTACCGAGGCTCAAGAGCCGACGGGACGAGATCGGGGAGGTGGCGGCTTCGTTCGATGCTATGGCCGAGAGCTTAGAGAGACTCGTCGAAGCTGAGCGCGAGTCAAAAACGGCGCTGCGCCGCTTTGTGGCTGACGCCTCCCACGAGCTACGTACCCCCTTGGCTACCATCCTCGGCTACCTGGATGTACTGGATGAGAGCGGAGATACGGACCCCATCGTGCGTCACCAGGTTCTTAAGACCATAAGGGAGGAAGGCGGTCGCATGGCCCGCGTGGTGGAGGATTTGCTTGTCCTGGCTCGCCTCGACGCTCAACGAGAGATGCCTGCTGAATCTGTGGATCTGATTGCCCTAGCACGCGAAGTCACCGAGAATCATCCGACACGCGAGGTCGAATTCGCGGCACCCGAGTTAGCGCTCCGGGTAATAGCCGACCGAGAGGCTCTAAGGCGAGTGATCTCGAACCTGCTCGCCAACGCCATAAAGCATACGCCCCTCGAGAAGAAGATTTTGATCTCGGTGACTCATGAGGACGGGGAGGCCGTCCTACGCGTCGCCGATGAAGGTGCGGGGATATCTGAAGAAGACCAAACCCACGTGTTTGAGCGCTTTTATCAGGCCGAGAGCTCCCGAGCGGGCGAGGGCTCCGGACTTGGGCTGGCTATAGTGCGGGAGACCGTCGAAGCGTTTAAGGGCCGGGTCGAGATCCAAAGTATCCTAGGCAAGGGCTCTACCTTCACCGTTCGCCTCCCACTCTCGGGAAAACTTCCAGAGAAAGTGAAGGTCCCAGAGCAAAATTAGTCACCTCCAAGCTTTCGCTAACGGCCGTCTACAGCCTCAAAGAAAGCAGCTCCGGCCCTTATTCTTCTTTGTTGTAGAAAGAGCGATCTACCCTGCTGGAAAACGTGTTCGTGCCTTTTCTGACCCCTTATTTTGGCGCCCAAGCTCAGTTTTGTACATGTGCCAGCCTTGCCTATGCTGCATCGATCTTTCCGAGTTATCATTATTTATTAGCAGCAAGTTCTGAGTAAAGAGCAAACTCGTGGTCCTCAAAGAGGTAAGAGATGAGTAGCGTTCGCCGACATCGCACTGGCGCTGCAACTTCCGCACCTGGGAGCCTAGGGCTGCCTGCAGCAGTGAGTATCGGCGTCGGGGGGATGATCGGTGCGGGGATCTTCTCTATTCTCGGTGTCGTCGCCGGGGTCAGCGGCACAGCGCTTCCCGTATCGTTCATAATCGGCGGGGTTGTTGCTGTACTAGCGGCATATTCATACTCGAAACTTGGCGTTCGTTATCCCAGCGTAGGCGGTGCTAGCCAATTTCTCATTGAGGAATACGGGGATGGCCTGCTCAGTGGCGCGCTCAACATCTTTCAGTACTTTGCATACGTTATCGCTATCGCACTCTACGCTCGAGGGTTCGCCGGTTACGCGACGACCTTCTTTCCAAACAATACGAGCACTTTTTTAGAAGAGGTCTTCGCCGTGGGCATCGTTGTGCTCTTCACGCTGGTGAACTTCCTTGGCAGCCGCATAATGGGACGAGCGGAGACGGCAATCGTAGCAATCAAGGTAGGGGTACTGGTGCTCTTCATTGCCGCCGGCATCTTCTCCGTCGAGCCGGCTCGGCTGATTCCTTCGGGCTGGGGTGAGCCTCAATATCTACTCTTCGGTGCTGGGATACTGTTCATCGGGTACGAAGGTTTTGGCCTGATAACCAACGCCGCAGGAGAAATGACCAATCCCGAACGTGAGTTGCCGCGGGCGATATATCTCTCCGTGGGTATCGTCATCGCTATATACGTTCTTGTTGCTGTCGTGGTCATCGGGAACCTTAGCATCACCGCGTTAGAGGCAGCCGAGGACTCGGCGCTGGCAGAGGCCGCTAAGCCCTTCCTTGGGCAACTCGGTTTTACGCTGATAGCTATCGCAGCGCTACTTTCGACCTCTTCGGCAGTCAACGCGACGCTGTTCGGAGCAGCCAACGTCTCCTATCAGGTGGCTAAGGAAGGGGAACTTCCCGAAAGCTTTACCCGCAAGGTGTGGTCGCGCAACTCTGAGGGCTTGTTCATCACGGCCGGCCTAGTAATCGTGTTCGTGATCCTCTTCAATCTGGGACCTATCGCCATGATGGGCAGCGCTGCCTTCTTAGTCATCTACGCTGCAGTAAGCTTCGGCCATCTGCGAGTCCACCGCGAGACGGGGGCTAGCCCCACGATAATTTGGGGTTCGCTTATTACCCTGCTGATCATGTTCGTCTTGATCATGATTTATATCCTGAGTAATCAACCCACCGCCGCGGTGGTCCTCGTCATAACGCTGGTGGTAAGCGTACTCGCTGAGTGGGCCTACCGGCGGTGGACGGGTCGTCGCTTGCAACGCCTCGCCGAAACACCGCGGAATGACGAGCTCCCCAAGAATGGGCAAAGCTCGAGGAGCAGGTAGCGGTACTTTATCCACCGCTCCCTCTCCTCCTCTCTAGGATGGGCTATAACATAATGGCTCGCTAGTGGAAATCTTGATGTATTCGGTTCGAGCCTGAGGCCTGCCGCTTCTGGTGATGGGACAAGGCGGTGTAACCACGTAGACGATCTCACGCTCTGGCGGTTACCACGGTGCTAAGATCCGTGCCTTAGTAGATTATAGGGCCAGAAAGCGGGGTTAAAGGCTTGGTATTGAGCAAGCGTCGTAAGATGTTCATCACACTCGCGACGCTCATCGGAACGTTCCTAGCGGCGCTGGACTCGACCGTAGTTGGGACTGCCATGCCAACGATAGTCGGCGATCTGGGTGGGCTTGCTCTCTATCCGTGGGTCTTTGCCTCCTACCTTCTGGCCGCGACCGTTACTGGGCCAGTGTTCGGCAAGCTCTCTGATACTTACGGACGTAAACCGATTTATCTTGCAGGCGTCTTCTTCTTTCTCTTGGGCAGTGTGCTAGCCGGTACCTCAGAGACGATGGTCGGGCTCATAGCTTTTCGAACGTTACAAGGTCTCGGGGCGGGGGCTGTCCAGCCCACAGCCGTCACCATCATAGGTGACATCTTCAAGCTCGAGAGCCGAGCCCGCGTGCAAGGACTCTTCGGAACAGTGTGGGGCATCTCTGCGGTGATTGGCCCTGCCATAGGCGGGTTAGTTACCGACTACATCTCCTGGCGATGGGTATTCTATATAAACCTGCCCTTCGGTCTCACTGCTGCTACTCTTCTTGCCCTCTCCCTTAGTGAGAGCTTTGAGCGTCGTCCTCGTCAGGTTGACTATCTAGGAGCTACGCTCCTTACCAGCGGCTTAATGGCTATGCTATTAGCGCTCCTTGGCCAAGGAAGTATACCCTCACTCTCTGCCTCGACATTGGCTCTATCGTTCAGCGGGTTGATAGCCCTCGCGCTCTTTGTCATGGTCGAGCGAAGGGCAGAGGACCCTATGGTTCCCCTGGAGCTCTTCAGAAACCGGATCTTCGCGGTGGGCGTGCTTGGGAACCTAGCTCTAGGCGGCGTACTGTTCGGTGTTTCGGTATACATTCCTCTTTTCGTGCAGGGTGCGTTGGCGGGCACGGCCGTGACGGCGGGGGCCGTGATCGCTCCTCTCTCAATCGGTTGGCCCGTAGGATCGTTTATTGGGGGACGCATGATTCTGAGGAGCGGCTACCGCCGGACACTTCTTGTAGGATCTTGCTTTATAGCGTTGGGAACAGGATTATCCGTACCGGTGAATGAGACGACGCCGTTGTGGTATATGGTGCTTGTAGCCTTCACCATCGGGCTTGGCATGGGGTTCTCGAGCACGACCTACTTGGTAAGCGTACAGAACGCTGTTCCTTGGCAACGCCGTGGCATCGCTACCTCATCTACTATCTTTTTCCGTACCGTTGGAGGCTCAATTGGGGTCGCAGTGATGGGCGCTCTGCTAAATATCTCCTTAGGCTCCGGTTATGCGGCTGCCGTCGAGAAAGCCTCTGCGGGGGATGAGAACCTTGCCCGTTTACTTGCCGACCCGAATAGCCTTTTGCAGCCGGTCTTACGTGAGCAAATCCCCTCCGACGCTTATACTGAGTTGGCCAACTCTTTAGCTACGGCTCTCTCACCAGTGTTCTGGGTGATATTCGTTCTCGGCCTGTCAGCCCTAGCCTTTGCAGTATTCTTTCCTAGCGGCCAAGCCAGAGACCTAGTTAGTAGAGAGGATGCTTTATGAACAGGCGTTCACGGATTTCTACATCTGTTGGCCATCGATCTTTCCCTGCGTCCCTCATAGTACCAGCGTCAGTTAGTAGTAGCTGTACCCTGTTTACGTAGGCTATCATCAGGGAGGTGGGTGAATAGAGTCCACCCAGTGGACCTCTCCCGGTAACTCGGCGAGCGATATATCGAGGTTTACCCACAATCGGCTCCTGGTCGTTTCTCACGACTACGCAGGCAAGCGGTTCGTCCTAGCTCGCATTGATCTTCTGATGGGGAACGAACGGTGGCACATAGATGAAGTCGCCGGGGCCAGCTTCGGCGACGAATTCGAGGCGGGTTCCCCACCGCATCCGCGCGTGGCTACTGACCACGTAGATCACGCTCTCGAGGCTTCCATGGTGATGCGGGCCGGTCTTGGCATTAGGGTGAACCGTGACGGTACCGGCCCACAGCTTGTTTGCCCCGGTCTTGGCATGTGTAATAGCCGCTGCATGTGTCATGCCCGGCGTTTGGTGTGTATTAAGATCTAGTTCGCTACCTCGAACTATCCGAACACCGCGAACGCGCCAGTTAGGTGCTGGCTCTGTTGGCACTTTGTGACCCCTTTACCGAGCTTCGCCAACCCTAAGCTGCTACTAATGCTGCTTTGTATCAAGCGTGTAACAGCACTCTTTAACAGGATACATAGGGGGCAGTGAAGTGATACGGCTAGTAATTAGTGTGGAGAGCCCTCGTCGTATATTCTTCGAGAAGGGGCTAGAGCGGACATTGCAGCCTCCGAGGGGCCTACGGCAAGATTCGGTCTCGTGTCTATCTACCAGAGCGGAGGGTTTGTTTCTCCGAAATCATCCGGCACTTAAGGCACAAGAAGAGGGTAGGAGATATTACTTCGATGCACACCTTTTGCCGTATGTGCTCGTTCACTCGGTCCATTTCAATGACCCAACAAATGGGTCAACTGCCGCTGTTTTGCCATTAGAAAGCAATGGTATTGTGTTGCGCTAGGGACAAGAGATCCGATGATCTATTCATAAACCGCCATTCAGCAGGTTTAATGCTGGCTTCTCTCAAAAGGCTGACTCCGAAAAGGATCAAAACCTATATACTTACACGGTTCTGCGCTTTATCGTTGGGCCAGCCAGGTTACGTGTTCAGGTGAGAAGCTTATAGATCTGAAGCAGTGCCGCCTGCTACAATCACTCTTGGGACCTACTCATCAAAGCCGAGTGTCTGTGTCATACCGTCTTGACCGAGGACCGTGGCTGGGAAGACGGTAGTGGCCTGACCGAGATGGGCAGAAGGATCGTCTAAGGAAGGGCCATAATGAGTGAGCCACAATCTCCGTGCGTCACCGTCACGGGCAAGTGTCGCCGCTTCGGCAAACGTCATATGTAGTGATTCCCAACGTGTTGGCTTGTCCTCCTCAGAGCCGTACATACCCTCGGCGATCAGTAGGTCCGCCCCTTCGCCTCCCGCGCGCACAAACTCGACGATGCTGGGGGTCAAGGTTGCGTCCGTGACAAGCACTAGCCTCAAGCCTCGACGGTTTGGGCCGAGCACCTCCCCCGGCTCTATGGTGCGGCCCGCGAACTGGACGCTTTGACCGCTCTGAAGCTGCCCCCATTGCGTCACGGGCAGTCCCAAAGCATGTGCTCGCTCCGCATTAAAGCGGGGTGCACGAGGAACGGAGAGGGAGTAGGCCAGGCAGGGCACATCATGTTCTACACCAGTGCAGCTCGCTTCGATACCTCCTGTACCTTCTAAAGGAAAGACCTTGCTGGTAGAGAGCGTGACGATACGCAAGGGGTAAGGCAGGCGAGATTCCACGACGAGCAAACCACCTAGTACTTTCTCTAGAGGAGGAGGCCCGTAGATAGTGAGCGGCTCCTCAGAGCCCCTGCCAGAGAACCCAAGCGAGAGCAAGAGTCCGGGCAGCCCCAAAACATGGTCGGCGTGGGTATGGGTGATAAGGATAGGCCTTAGACGTCTAAGGCCCCAGCCTCGCTCACGTAGCGCTACCTGCGTGCCCTCGCCACAGTCAAGGAGCACAAGGTCTCCTCCCACGCGCACGAGGGTAGCCGAGAGTCGGCGCCTCGGCAGTGGAATCGTTCCTCCCGTTCCGAGTAAACACACGTCGATCATAGGTTTCTCAGAAAGGGATGATACCTAGCCTGAAGACCGACGCTGCGAGTGGGACACAGTGAAGCAAATACTCCAGAGCAGGGACACCCTAGCTGCTGCGGAGAAGTGGTTGGGATGTTTGCTGTCGAGTTTAACAGTGTGTTGTACAGTTATTGACCCCCCTCGCGGCGTCGACGCGTGTTCTTTACCAGGCGGATCTGGGTGAATGTTAATCTACACCTCCTTTGAACTCACGGCAAGGTTTTGGGGCTAGCGTGTTGCAGCGAGGGCTGTTTCACCCTGAGGGCTGTTTCACCCTTATTGGGTTGCATCAGAGTCATCGTTAACACGGCCATCTTCTATCGGATCAACGTTCACCGAGGGTCTTTTCGTTTGTTCCCAATACCGAGTAATGCTCTCGCCTGTTTGACTGGCTGGATGGCTGCTTATAGCTAGGATACCGCTCTCACGGTTATAGACATACAAATTCTGTGGGTCTGAACCCAGGAGCCTGTACCGACTACTACTGGGCAAACTCTCAGGCCAACTTTGGGTTGCTTCTAGCTGTACGTATGGTAGATCAAGGGGCAACTCTAACGCAGCAAGGCATAAGCCAGCAAAAATAGAGCCTGTAAAGGCTAGGACCAGCCCGTGGTGCAACCATCTGTCATGCCCCCAGAACCTTATGTATCCCAGTACGATGCCTCCGAGGGCAGAAAAGATGAAGTAACCACCCAAAAAAGGAAGGTCGTACCAGCTATCAACGGGGAACTCGCTCCATAGCCACAGTATTACAAGCGGAAGTAAGGTCAACGGAGAGAGGTACCAGAAAAGCCGCTCCCACTTATTAAGGCGCTCCCACTTACCTAGAAAGTATCCTGCATAATCGCCCTTATCTTCGCGCGCCGCCCGACTCTTGGCCAGCTTCCACCTCTGCAACAACAGCAAGGTTGCTGAAGCGATGCACATGCTCAAAACAGTAGAAACAAGCGAAAGCAGTAAGAGCCGTACTCCAATACCTATAACTATCACTTTCGGGACCAAAGATACTGCGTACCAGATCATAGGAAAGTCGAGCCCGCTAGTAGCCCAGTTATAGGGGAAGTTAGGGTCTCTCCATATCTGGAGGCTCAGAGCCACGAACCCGAGAGGGTAAAGTGTGGCAGCTGGAATACCGATATAGAAGAGTGTCCCACCAAGAATGTTTCTGAAGGATGGAGCTTCCTTGGAAGTTGAAGGCGAGGTTTTAGTATTCGAGTCTGTCACGGATTATTTTCTCTAGCAGCACAACATCTTGCATCATAGCTATTGATGCCACTCAATGCTGACGCTGCTTCTCCAGATATGGTGGGGCTTTCGAACAAGCATTTATGCTCCACACAGGGCTATTCTTCAATGCCAGTGCAAATCGCTGTAGCAGGCTGACTAGACGTTGCCTATATTAGTGTTACCTCCGCTTCGAGGGTCTCCTCGGTTAACAGAGCATGGAGCAGAAATTCGCTGGGTGTGAATTTGGGGGTCAAACCGTTGTAGTTTGATACACTCCCGTTTTTTGAAGCTGAAGTAGGGGTATTGGTAGGTCGTTACAATCCGTTAGTAGAAAGGATATCTTCGTGCGAGCCATGGTTATTCCTGAGTTTGGCGATCCTGACCTCTTCGAGGAGAGAGATGTATCCAGGCCCGAGCCTGGTCCGGGTGAGATATTAGTACGGGTCTTCGCCTCGTCGGTCAACCCCATCGACATCAAGCTCCGGGCCGATGGGAGTTTCGCTGGGTTGGAACTGCCGGTGATCTTAGGAGCTGATGTCTCGGGTGTGGTCGAGGAGGTCGGAGCGGGGGTCGAGGATTTCGCGCCCGGCGACGAGGTGTACTATACGCCAGAGATCTTCGGTCCTGGCTCCAACCGCTCCTACGCTGAATACAACGTCGTCGCTGCTACCATAGCAGCGAAAAAACCTGCTTGCCTCTCCCACGAAGAGGCCGCTACCGTTCCCTTGGCTGGCGGCACAGCCTACGAGGCTACCGTGCGTCGGCTCGCCGTTCGGGTGGGGGAGACGATCCTCATTCACGGTGGGGCGGGAGGTGTAGGCTCCTTCGCTGTCCAAATAGCCAAAGCTGCTGGTGCAAGGGTTTTAGCGAGTGCAGGTAGGCATAATCAGGATACTTTAAGGGAACTCGGCGCCGACGTCGCCATAGACTACGCTTCAGAGGATATCGTCGAGGTTGCGCTCGATGACACAGGAGGTAGGGGAGTGGACGCGGTCCTAGACACGGCTGGAGGAGACCTTATAGCCAAGAGTTTACGAGCGGCTCGCTCTTTTGGCCGGCTCGCGAGCATAATTTCCTTGCAGGGGGATCTCACTCCCGCTTACCAGTTCAATCAGACGATCTACGGCGTTCTTACCCCGCGTGAGCGCAGGCGGCTGGACGAGATGACCCACTTGATAGAACGTGGGCAGATGCGCCCCCTTGTGGATGAAGTACTGCCTTTGAAAGAGGTCGCCACGGCGCACGTACGGCTTGAGTCCGGGCACGGACGCGGCAAGATTGCGCTACGCGTGGCAGAGTAACAGAGGCTCTCGCATCTTCCACGTGGGAGTAGATGTCAAGCGTAAGGCTGGCATCGCCATACCAGGTAAGCTCTTGGACGAGCGGGTTCACACGCCGCTGGCTACGCTTACGATCATCACTGCGCTCGTCCTACCGCCCCTAAGCGCTATCGGAGGATATGAGCTGTTGGCTCAACCTCTAGGGCACATTACTTCCGTAATCAGCGCTGGCCTCCTATACATCGGCATCGTGGCTTCGGTAGCAGCCTTCATGTCCTGTAGTATTGGTATCAGTGGTGTCGGGGCAGCTGGAGAGGCGATCTTCGTGAACCTCATCCCGCTCTTCACTGCCGGGATCGCTGTGCTGACGTTGGGCGAGCGACTTGGCCTGGTTCAGCTGATAGGTGGTTTGTTGGTTGTCGGCGGTGTGACCCTAACTTCTTCGAGGGGATGAAAGCACGCTGATGGTGAAGAAGAGTTACCCCCAGGAACAAAGTAGCGCAGGTGCTCTGCCAGTAGAAGGTGCCTAAGGCCACTGCGATTCAACCAGCAGCTGTTGATGGCCTAGAGTAAAGCTCTCTTATGTTGTTAGCTTAGCTAAAGAGCTTGTGGCATACTTGCCTCCGGCTTGGGCTTCAGTGGACACCTTAAAAGTTATAAGAAGAGCGCACCAGTCGTACCTCAGTCAGCAAAGGCGGCCTTCCAGGAAGCAGCCAGACTACCGGACAGCGAAGGAGGGAGAGATGTGTCTTTTGCCAATTGCTGCCAGGGCGGTAGTAGGCTGCTTGCACTACTCCTCGGTGTTCTGCTCGGCTTCGAGACGTTACTCGTAAGCGGCTGCGCTGTAAATGAAAAAGCTGAGAACGTTCCGGAGGAAACCGCAGCGGTGACCAATACCTCGGGTTCCTCCTGGACCTATGTTGCCCTTGGGGATTCGTTAGCCGTGGGCTTGTACGCCTCAAGAAGCTATGTGGATCGCTATGCAGACTACATTAATACCGACACCGGTACCCAGGTTAGCCTTATGAACTACGGCCAGAGCGGTGAGAGAAGTTCGCAGCTGCTCAACGCTCTCCGCGGTGACAACTCATTGCGCCAAGCTCTTAGCGCAGCTGATGTCATAACTTTTAATATCGGCATCAACGACTTCGGACATGCGGTAGAAGCGTACGAAGATGGAACATGCGGTGGAGCTGACAACCAAGATTGTCTGCGCATGGCCCTAGAGATGTTTGAAGCTAATTGGGACGCCATAATCGCTGAGCTTTTAAGCTTACGCTCTACCAGAAACACCATCATCCGGACGGTGGGCCTTGGCCACACCCCGCACATTGATAACGTTTTAGAGCCTTATCTGAACGAAGTAAATGAGCACATCGCTACAACCTCAACCAACAACCACGTACCCTATGTACAACCATATTTAGATACAGGGGACCTCAATCCGGACGGGATTCACCCCAATGACAAAGGCTATGAGGTCATCGCTGCTCAGCTGCGAGGGCTAGGGTACGCTCCTTTGAAGTAAACAAAGCTCTAGTGAATGCTTCGGAATCGGGGATCGAAAAGAAAAAAGCTTCAAGGTACAGGCTTCTCAGGTGCTCACCACAGGAGGAACTAGTGCGCTCGGGCGTCGAGTTGATCTTCCTACTTGTGGTGATGCAGGGAGTACGGCATCAGTCCTCCGGTGACCTGGCCAAAAGATAGGTGTTACGAGCTCAGGAGGTGGGAGCGGGCCTAAAAGCCGGCGAATCGATCTGAAGGGGGGAGGAGGCAGCGCGCCGGCGATGGCTCACTTGACACTCTAGCCGCCACTGACAGAATCAGAATTCACATTACCCTAGCAGTACCAGAGAAGCCCAATTTGGCTATCGTGCCGCGAACTGGTTCTATGGGCTCCCCGTCAAGGGCAAGGATCTGCCCGTAGAGCTGATCGACCTACGTGATTGGCCAATCCCGTTCTTCAGTGAGCTCGTCGCGCACATCACTGGTTGCTACGCGCCAGAGGCCCAAACTTGGGCAACTAAGCGCTACTGCAGGTCGTTGTCGAGCTTTATGGTCCCTATAAGTGCGGGAATTTCGATTCCTTTTGCTCGACAGCTGTTCGATGAGGGCGGGGCGATCAAGGACGAGTCCTACGACGTTCCTGCCAGCACTCTCCTTGATCAGCCTCTGTGGTGGGCGAAGGCACTCAAGGCGGCGCGAGCCGACAGCCCCTGCGACTCGCGAAAGCCCTCAAGATTGTCTGGCAAGGAATCAGTTTTCTGCTATGAAATAATAGATAAGGGGTAATGACTGTTCGGTGGGCAAGAGAGGAAGGTTAGACAATGGCGATCACGAAAACGCAGGACCTTTTGGCATACGAGGTAGGCCACCTTTACGACGCTGAGCACAGGTTCCTAGAGAGTCAGCAGGAGATGGTACGGAAGGCCACCGATCATAATCTCGAGAAAGCTCTCCAAGAACATATCGAGCAGACTCGGCTGCACATCCGTAACCTTGAGCAGGTCTTCGGTATGCTCGGCCAACAACCGCGACGCCAGACGAGCCATGTAGCCCAGTGGTTGGTGAACGAGGCGCGGCAGAGCATCCAGCAGGCCCAGAGCGAGGATATCCGCGACTGCGCAATCAACGTTGCAGTGATCAAGGTAGAGCATTTTGAGATGGGCTCTTACCGGGGCATGGTTACAGGAGCGCAGCTGATGGGCCGTAGCGAAATGGCGGACCTGCTCGACCAGAACATGCGGCAAGAGGAGGAGACGGCGCGGATAGCCGAGCGAAGCATGGGAGACCTGCTCCGGAATGTCCAGCAAGCAGAGAAGGAGGCAGGGGGGCTGATGGACAAAGTTAAGGAGGTTAAGGATAGATTGACGGGCCAATAGACCGAGGATAGCTTAGGGAAGTTCTAAGACCCTCTACGCTCTAGCCTCTGTATTCAATCCCCGTAGGTCGGAGAATGAACTCTGTAATTACGCTTGTGGAAGGAGGTTACTTGGTGCAAGAGCCATAGGGGGCTATATACTTATCAGTACTCCCCCGCGGGTTTGGACAGAAGAACGTGACATCAGAGTCCCGGCTATCTAGCCTGGTCATCTCGTTCGAGCACGTCGTGTACCGACCAGAAGACCTGAATTTACGAGGGTAACCCCCGTGCGATTTAGCGAGCGTGTTCAAAGCTAGATTGGTTCGCATAGCCTGACCCAACAAACCGTCGGTAAAACCTGAGGCTACTGCAGGGTGTTCGGCCCGATCCTCTTGGCTCGTGGTGCGATTAGGAGAAGCCCACCCGCCAACGGACCCAGTAGGAAGCTAATATAGACGGTCAGAAGTCGCCAGACGAGCAGCGCCGCAGCTATGCTTCCGCCCTCACTTGTACCAATGCTTAGCCCCACAGTGGCTTCTACGAAACCGGCCCCTCTCGGCGTGGGAACAAACTGCGAGGCTAAGGTAATGATATTCAACAGCGCTACAGTACCCAGGACACTCGTATCTATGCCATACAACTTCAGGAGCCCCCACAGGAGCATGTATCCCCCAAGCCAATTCGCGGCAGTAGCCAGGTGGAGCTTGAGCCAAGAGGAGACAGGCATGCTCAGGTATGACCTAGAGCTGCGGTAGTAGTCATGGGCGATCTTGCGCAGCCTAATCTCGAACCGCCTCAACAGTGGCCAGTTCGCCACCGCGAGCAGCAGGTTCACGACCAGTTGGGGGTAGCGGCCTAGGACTACGGCACCAACGAGCACGAAGGAGATGGCCACTAGCGTGAATACCTTGACGTCTGTAGGTAATACTAGGGTATCCGAGTAGATCAGGTACCAGAGACTCAAGGGTGTAGACCAGGCGAAGAAGATCATATCCAAGACATAGATTTGCATCGTAACGCCGAGGCCTTGGCCTGCCGATAGGCCAAGGCGGCCCAGCGCGGCTACCACTGCTGGGCCCTGACCCGCGCCGCCGGGGATTATGACCCCCCCTAAAACGGAGAGGATGTTCACGAGTAGTGCCGAGCGGTAAGGGAACGCGACATACTGGCTCAGGCACAAGAGCCTTATCCTTTCTGCGGATAATAACCACTCCGCCAGAAGTGCAAGCACGCAAACGCCTACGACCAGAATGTTAGCGTTCTGTGGACGGTAGGTCTCAGCTTCGAAGAGTGCTTTACCGCCGACTAGGTACAACCCTAAGAAGCCAAGGACGAAACTCAAAACCAAGGCGATGAGGAAACGCTTCAACCTACCTGGTAGTCCTTTAATCGCTGTTTATGTACGCTATTAGCATTTAGGCGTAAGTGTAGTTGCTCCCCCTCAGGAGGGCTACCGACGTGAGTGAAGGACGAAGGTTTGCGGGGCGAGACGAAGGGTGCCCCGGATTGTTCCCCAGAGTCCCTGTACTGCTGCCGTAACTCCTACGAAAGGCAAGCTAGCTAATACAGTAGGGAGCCATGGGGGGCAGCGGAGAAACCCTGCCTCGACAAAGAAGAAAGCGTACAACAATACCCGCCGCATCCACTAAAATCATACCGTTCCACTTGAGCTAGGTGGCCATGCCTCAAAGCGGTTAGGCTAGGAGTAGCCTCCTTATGCGGGAGGCTCTCTGCTCTGTTGTGAGCGTGTGGCTAACCACTCAGCCGCAAGAATACGGATCACTTCGGCTGCCGGGATGGCCAGCAACGCGCCGAGGATACCGTAGAGCAGACCGCCGGCTAGCACGGCGAGGAAGATCACCAGCGGGTGCAGCTGGACGCTACGACTGTAGACTAACGGCGTAAGAATGTTATCCTCCACAACCTTGTAGAGCACGAAGTAGATAAGTAGGATCAAGCTCTTCCACGGATCGATTAACAACCCGACAACTACCAACAAGCCTCCCCCCACCGGTGCTCCGATTTGCGGGATTAGATCGAGAACCGCAACGATCAGGGCTAGCACAACGGCGTAGGGCATGCCGAGGACTAATAGCACAACATAGATAGCTATACCGCAGATCAAGCTGATAGTGAGGTTGCCTGTGACGTAGCCAGAGACTGCTTGAGCTCCTTGTCTTAGGATGCGCTTTAGGTGTGGCCGCTGTGGCTCGGGGAACAGTTGTAGCCCGAGGTCAACGAAGCGCTCACCCTCAAGGAGCAAGAAGAACGAGACCACCAGAATAGTGATCAATGCGACCACGAACCCGGCGGCGCTGATAAGAAAGCCGCCGGTGGACAATAGGAAGCTTTCCGTCCACTGGCCTAGCTGTGCGGGCACATCTTGTAGCTGCGTGACAACGGCATCGAAGAGCGAACCTAAACTAAATTGGCTGGCAAAATCTCTTAGGTATCCCAGCCACTGCTCCGGATTTTGAGACACGGCAACACCGAAGTTGACCAGCGCCTCGATCTGAGTGATCAGCAGCGGCACCACCAGCACTCCTATACCCATCACTCCCAGTAACAACCCGAGGTAGGTCAGCAGGATAGCGATGATGCGCTTGATGCCTCGTTGTTGAAGCCAGTTGACTGCTGGGTTAAGTGCTACCGCTATGAAGAGAGCTATAACGCACCAGATAACAACCTCGCGCAATTGCCAGAGCAGGTAGAGTACGCTCAGAACTGCTGCTGCCGTTAAGATGACAACGACCACCGTGCGCGGTGTCACCTGTGATGTCGAGGAGGCCAGCCTCCTATCGTGTTCATGGGACATTCGCGTGCCCGATTGTTCAGGTTTCGATTCCACG